>CAYNOU010000057.1:0-17693 GCA_964398885.1 uncultured Candidatus Cloacimonadota bacterium
ATTTCAAACTGACGAAACAAGCTAATTAACTTTTATTTCTATATAGTTGACTCCTATTTTCTTAATTTGTATTTTATTTATCCTCTTTCTACTTCTTCAACTTCTCTATACCATTTCATTTTTTCACCTATTTTTGAACGTATTTTCCATTTCAGGCTTTTAGGTTTCTCTTCTATTAAACGAGATAATGTGTCCAGTTTTTCTTTTACTTTATTAGCGTCATTTTTAGCAAAGCATTCATTAGTAAATTTTCTTGTCTTTTCAATATTGGAAGTTGCTGTCTTCCACCAGCCCCAATCTTCGGAACATAATTTTGCTAAATAATGTCCGTCTATCTCATCAGTATTATTGCCTATTTTGGAAATTGGAAACTGGCTGAGAAGAACCATCGTATCTACTAAATCCTTCTTATTAATTTCGACAATTTGAAGCTTTCCCAAAAGCAGATCAATCAAACTTACTGTTGGATAATCGATTTTTAATCTCTTCTTAAAATCAATTTCATGACAAAATCTCAATTTATCAATGAAAATATCTGAATGAATGTTTTCATTAGGATGATAGAAAATCCTTCTTTTATCCCCAAACAGCCTTAATATATTTTGATTTTCAGTCCAGCCAAGTCCAAAGAAAAGGTCCTGAACTTTTATAATCTCTTTTGAATAAGTAATAAAATCAATATCAGCGAGATGGTGTTGATTTTCATACTCTATATATCTATAATCAGGACATTTTATTCTGAAAGCAAGTGAACCGACAATTCGTATTGTGACATCAAATTCTTTTGCTTTATTCATTATTTCATCAAGAACTTTCAGAAAAATTTCTTCCTGTTTTTTCAAAGATTTTTCATTGATTTCTGTTCCATCAGGAATACAGGGAATACCTTTGGCAATCATCATTAGCCTTCCACTTTCCAATAACTGATAATTTTCTTATCTTTTATTTCGACAATAAATCCACGCAAAATTCCTTCGCCATATTCAGAACCCGGATTCACAACTGGAGTATTTCCAATTTTATCATGACCGTAAGACTCGTGAATATGACCGTGAAGTCCGATTAATGGCTGATATTTTTCAATAGCTTCAGTAACAGCTTTGCTGCCTACATGCACAAAATTTACCTGTCCAGCAACAGTTATCGGTTTTTTATTGGTATCGAGTTCCGGAGCAAGATCGAGCATGGTTCCATAAGGTGGTGCATGAAAATTGAAAATTGATCGAGATGGATCATCGAGTTTCTTCACTAATTTCTTGATCCGTTTTTTCATTCCTTTCTCATTATCTTCTCTTGGTGTGTCCCACGGTGTTGGATTTACATAATCGAGACTTATAGTAGGTATTCCCAGAACATCAATTACATCATCCAGACACCAAATTACTCCTTTATCTCCAAAGGATTTTATAACTTCATCTATTTCCCGATCATCATCATTCCCTGGCATAGCAACTACATCAACCTTGGAAAGATCGATTTTCCTGATAAGCATTTCCATCCACTGATGAATTCTATCTTTTATCATTTGCATCATCAGTTTTTCAACTTGTTCAGGATTATTTTGAAGTTCTTTTATCCTATCAGAATTACAACGTAGCGTATAGGCTCCAGCATCCTGAATTCGTTTTTCCATTTCATCTGCTTCTTTCCCTGATTCTAATGTCCAATTTTTTCCAAAATAATAAGCCTTGTATTTCCCATTTCCTTTTTCAATAAAAGGAACAAGTGATTTTCCAGTTAGATCACCACATAAAAGAAGCGCATCAACTCCATAAAGTTCGGGGATCCGCAACCATTTTCTCCAAACACTATTTGCGCCGTGAACATCGACTGAAAAAAACAATTTCGCCAAAAATAAACTCCTCTATTCAGGTGGAATTTGTGAATAGATTTTACTCACATCCACACCATCGTTTTTGTTCTTATTTTGCTGAACTAAATATATTATCAATCCAATCAACATAACTCCAATCAAAGTCAGCATTATGACAGGTGAGAAATTTCTGATAGATAAATAAATGAAAAACCAGCCGACTATAAATGTAAATGCTCCCAATATGCTCATAACCGGAATTTTGAAGATTTCCCATTTTACTGGTGAACGATTATAAATCTCCGGTTTATGATATGGAAGCAACATTGCGCTTAAACCGTAAGGCCAGAAAATAAAAAAGGTTGTAAGTGTTAATATCGAAAGAATCACATTTACAGAAAGCAGCATTATCAAAACGCCAATAAAGCAGAAAACCGCATTCAAATGAACAGCATTTGTTGGAGAACCTGTTTTTCTGTTTACTTTTGCAAGTGATTTCGGAAAAGATTTATCCATTGCCAATGCAAAAGCCAATCTGGAATTTGCTAAAAATCCGGGTAAGATTGAATTTGCAAACCATAAAGCTATGGAAACAGCGACTATCAAACCGAACCAGACATTTTTGGCAATCGACATAAAATAGAAAGGAATGGATGGTTTAACAGTTTCTCCCATAATTCCAGCAAGAATTTCCGGATGATTATCAAAAAGAAAATCGTAGCAACCGATAAAATTTCCAAATGCTTTATAAGCAGCAACTACAATTATCACATAAAATAATCCCACAAAACTAGTTCCCAACATAAAACCTCTTATCATACTGGTTTTGGGAGTTTTTATTTCTCCACCTGCATAGTTGATGATCGTAATACTGGCATACGCCCAGATTACTACAATAAGAGAACTGATGGTTGTTCCCCAGCTAAAACTTTGAGCTTTCCAACCTAATTCCGCAGCTTTTTGTTGGACGGCTTCAAATGCTCCTGCTCCCCAGGTTTGATTAAAAGCAGCAGATACACTCTCGATTCCTCCAGAAAGAAAAAACCAAAAAATTGCAATAACAGTTCCAACTAAAGGAATGAAAAAAGCAATCCGCATTATATTTTTAACTTTTCTAATTCCAGTGTATGCTATATACCAGAATAAAATTACCCAGATAATTCCGCCAACAACTTGTCCTGCTGGTGTTTGCATTATTTTCCCTGCATTTGCTAACCAGCCAATTCCGCTACTTAAGGCAGCTGTAGAAAATGCTGAACCTGTCAATCCAACTACAAGATAACCCAGAACTCCGCTGGAAATTCCATATCCAATAAATAGTAACCAGGAACTAATATAACCCATTGTTGGTCCTAAAACTCTACTAATCGCAATATATAAGCCACCTGAGCGCGGCATTGTTGCTGAAGTGATTGCAACTAATAGCATAATCGGTAGAAAAATGAAAAGTCCAATCAAAAAAGCTAAAGGTAAACTTGCTCCCGGAAAATCTGCTGCTGTAGAAACCGAATAAAACATAACACCGGATGCAGCAGGTCCTGCAACTACAAAAATAAATACATCAAACCAGGATAATTCTCTGACCAATCCTGAAGCTTGCCTAGTAAAAATTATTCCTTCTTTCATAAAAATCCTCCCATATTTTTAAATTGTTTTTTTAATCTAATTCCTTGCTAATATAAAATCGAAATATTAAATCTCGGTTAACATCGGTATCTTCTATAGTAATACTGTGAATTCCCTCACCGAGATTGATTCTTTTTACATCACCGTTTGAAGGAATTTTTTTTTATCATTTTTCAAAAGAGCTTTTTTAGATTTATAAGCATCTTCATTAATTTCTTTTAAAAGTTTTCCGTTATCGAATACTCTATACCGATAATTATACATATTTGCAATGTTATTTTTGAAAATCAATCTGCTGATAATTTTCAGAGTAATCGGACCCTGTAATGTAAATTCTAATTTATCTGAATTTGAGGTAAAATATGAATAATTCTTTTTCCCGATCTGAAGATATTTTTTATTTTCATAAGTATTTGGTGTTATGGAAACGAATTTTGAATTCTTTGTCTTTCCTTTAGATTTGTTCGTTGCAATTCTGAAGATTAAATCAAAATTAGAAATATTCTTAATTGTAACATCATTTTTCTGCAAAATAAATTCATAAGAATAAAAGCCGTACTTAGAAACGTTTTCTCCGCAAATTGCTTGTGATACTTTGCTCTGATTTATAAACTTCGTAATATTTCCTGTTTGATCATTTATGGTTAGTAGATATTTATATCTATCATCTTTTCTTTGTGTAGTTTTATCGTTTAAAACCACTCGCGAATAGATTATTAATGTATCCGTTTCATTAAAGGTAAAATTAATTTCTTCATCAGGTTTGATAATTAAATAATTTAAAATCTTATTATTTTTTTTGTTGTAAATCGGAAATTTTGTTATGTCAGTTTTAAAATTGATTTGTTTTGCAAATCCAAGAGTGTATATTAGTAAAAATGATATTATAATTAATTTTTCACTTTTTTTCATAATTATCAACTAAATTTTCTTCTACTTTCAAGTTAAATCATCTTTTACTAACTTCGGTAAGATAAGAAGATTCATTATATAGGTATCTTTATTTTTATCTTGATATTTAGTGTTTTTATAATTATTTCAGCTTGAGAAGGTCTTAAACGATTTTTACTAATCAACCATTTATAAATATTCTTTTCACCAATTAGGTATTTTGTTAATATAATATCACACCATTCTTCTAGTGTCGCACCAGTTTCTTTTAGCATATTTTTTACAATATCTTTTTCTTTCTTAGAAATTGCCATTTAAATTTTTCCTCCTCTTATCTTAAATTTTTTTTATTCTTTGTTTTCATTATTAAAATAATTAATATTGAGAATTTAATGATTTTTCTAAACTATTTAGGTTGTTGAAACCAACTGTAATATGTTGATTTTAATGCCTTGAATATTTTCAGTTCTTTATCAATATTTTTCAAATACGAATTTGGTCCATTCATTTTACAAAAAATTGTCTAAACAATTTTCTTTTCAATAAATTTTGAATTCATTAGTCGAGCAACAGCCATATAGCTTGGAAAAAAGCAAATTTGTTTCCCAACTTTATAATTAAGTTTCTGTGATTTTGTTAAATTAGGTCCAATATCATAAACAGTCATATCGGATGTTGTACCAATATATTTTATATTTTTATCTTTGGGGATTATTTCATTTACATCGACATCTAATAAGCCAAAATCCAGAACTGCTTTATAGCTTTTCTGAATCGTTTCTTCAGCTTCAAAATCTATTGCATGTCCAACATTTCCATCACTTAATTGACCATCCGGTTCAAGCTCTTTTTCTTCTAACTCAATGATGTTTGCTTTAAATTCAAAAGCATTTGTCGAAAGATTGAGAAATTTCTTATTATTAAAAGGTGATGTTCCTAAAAAAACAGCTTCTCCAATTCTGAAATGATTTACAGATTTTGGAATTCTATTTTTACCTATTAATGGGAGAGTAATTGAACTTCCCCCTGAAATCAGATTCAATTTTTTATTAAATTTTGCTTCTAATAATTGTTTATAAAGCGATAATTGAATCAATTTATCATAAGTAGGTTCAATTCCGTACATACAACCCAGATTAGTTCCAAGACCGATAACTTTAATGTTTGATAATTGAAAAATATTTGAATAGAAATCTATGATATTTTCCCGCAGTATTCCTTCTCGTAATTCTCCCATTTCAATCATAATGATTATTCTGTGAATTTTATTGTTTCCTTTTGCTTCTTCATTTAATGCTAAAATTGTAGATAATGTTGTATTAAATGAAATATCAGCAAATTTGATGACAGATTTGACATTCTTAATTGCCGCAGGTTTGATATACATTGTAATGATGTCAGGTGCAATTTTTTTTATAACTTTTAGATTTGAAAGTCGTGAATCTCCAATTGAATGGACATTATTTATCAGAACTTCTTTTATAGAATTATCAGAAAACAATTTTTCCAGGATCAATTTATGACCGGATAGAACTTTTACTATTAAAGACCAATCAATTTTATTTGTTACCAGGAAATCATTCAATTTTTGAATATTGCCAATAATTTTATTGGTCTTTACAATTAATTCTGACATTTTTTATATCTCATCTCAACATATTTTGTGGAAAAACCAATTCTTTTATAAAGTTTTATTGCAGTTTTATTATCATATTCTACATGTAGAGCAATATCACCATCTGATATTTCAAGTGCTTTTTCCATAAGATATCTGCCTATTCCTTTTACTACTCTATAATTTTTATGAACAGCTATATAAACCAATGTATTTTCCGGAATATATTCAGACATTCCGGTCTCATTCATAACAAGAACGCCGACTAATATCATCTCATAGATTGCGATGATAACAAATCCACCTTTTCCTTTATCATCGGAAAAAGCATAATCGATTGATTTTGAAATGGCACTTTTGTTATCGCCAAATTCATCTAAATGAAAATGAAGAAAATTGACCAATAGATCTTTTGTTAATGAATCATTCAAATCATCTTTTGTTTTTAAAACCTTGATATCAAGCACAAAAAACTTCCTTTAGTTTAGTTTGTTCTTTAATATGGAACTACAAAAATTAATGAAAGTAAATTCCCTTGTAAAAAACACATAAAACAATTATTTAAAAATATGTTATCTGTCAACCCTGAAATCATTTCTCTTGTTCTTGTAAGAATAAACTGAAATACTATTTTTTATTAAAAACAGGATAATTTAATTAATAATCACTCAGTATAAATATCTTCATTAAAACTAAACATTGCACTTAACGGATGTATCCCCGACATTAATGTCGTGAATCCATCCGAATTTGGTATGATATACGACATATGTTGTGGATTTCTGTTTAGATTCTCATCTTCTTTAATTTCTTTATATTTTTTACCCATACCTATACACGATTATAAACTACCATTTCATATAACATCTTTTAAACTGATTTCTTTTATACTATTAAGTTGATGTTATAGACGAAGTGTGTTTATTTTCATATAGTTATAATAATATCCGTGACTAGATGATGTCAAAGAAAACATCTTAATCCTTCACGAATCGTCCCATCAGGCAACATATTATCAGGATGATATTCTCCCCTTTCTTCCATTTGATAGCGGATACAATTCTTGTTCCCGCCCAAGCAGTAATTTTCTACCCAATATTTTTCTAACTTACCCTGGTCAGTAAATTTTTTAATAGGACAGGTATTATACCATTTGCATGCTTTACCAGTATTCATTTATAAATTTTTGAAAGGCAGATATGCCATAAAATCTGCATGATGCACAATCAAACCTTCTGTTGTCCTCTTAAATGCATCACCTTCTTTAGAATGGACTGCAATTATATGACAAACCTCATCAGGAATTCCACACGCTTGTGCAAGAGAAACACCTGTAAATGCATGGCGGAGCAGTGTGCCAGATTTGCTGAATTTTATTGTGTCATCATCTTTCTCATATTCCAGAAGTTTTCCTACATCGGCTAATATTGCGCCTGCAACAACTACATCAAGGTTAATTGGCAGGTTGTCGCCAAAGTAATCTTTCATAATTTTAGCTGACTCGTACGCGATGTGTGTAACAGCTTTTTTATGAGCCATAAAACTTACTTTGCAATCTTTTACAAGAAGGGTAAAAGGAATTCTTTCCAAATCTTTAGGTGTAAGCACACTTTTTTTAAACGCGAGTTCCCATGTTTTTGCAACTTTTTCTCGCAATTCTTCATTCGTAATCCAATCCAATTCAGGCCATAATTCTTTAATCTCTCTCTTCATTTCTCACTCACTTTTAATTTTGTTTTTATGAGTTGTTCATGACTTAATCGTAATAAATTTGCTATTTTATGAACAAGGTAGTCTTCATATTGGTCAAGTCTTCCATCAGCATAAATAACTTTCCATACATTTTCCAAAATTTTGAGTTTTTCTTCTTTATTAAAATTTTTGTTAATTAAATTTGTAAACTGCCATAAATCAATACTTTTGTTTATCTCATCCTCAGTTTTTTTAATAAGTTCATTTGTTTCTTCATCAGATAATTGAAATTCATATTGTAAAATTGAAATTATAAGATTTTTTTCAACATTCTGGAATTCGTTGTCTGCATTTGCAATTTCAAGAAGCATAGCACAAGTTGCAATCTGGATTTTATGTGTATTGTCAACTTTGTTCATTTTTTCTTGATTAACATCAAATGATAATAATTTTTTCAAATTTAGCATAAGATACTAATAAACAAATATCAAAATTAGTTATTTCTTACTATTTAATGCTTTTAATCTATCGGAATAAATTATATTCTCTGGCTCAAGTTTACCCGCAAACAAATAATATTTTTTTGCCATTAATTTATCACCTAATCCTAAATACACATCTCCAAGTAAAATATATTGGTTAAAATTTTGTGAGTTTAGGGATAAACATTGATTTATTAATAATTCTTTTGATTCTTCATACCTATTAAGATTGAATAGAATTTTTGATTTCAAATAGTAAAAATACCAGATAGGAGTATAATTTAAAGCAGAATTTACCTTCTCAAGAGCCAACGAATCCTCATTAGCGTTAATTAATAATTCGGCAAGATAACTTCGTGATGCGATATATTGTGGATAAATATCCAATGATTTCTCAAAGTATGTTTGGGCAATAAAATTTTCATTCTTCTTATGATATATTCTGCCAAGATAAAAATATACAGGTGCAAAGCCGCTTGATAATTTCATTGCTTTTTTATATTCTTCTTCAGCTTTATCTATTTCATTATTGGATTCAAAATCTAAACCTGTATTTATACAATGAAATACATTATTATCAATATTTGTATTTGAAATAAGTAAAGATAAATTCTTTTGTTCTATATATGATAGAAGCACTTTATCCGAACATTTTGTAAGTGCTTGATTAATGTATTGTGAATAAAGATTTATATCATTTTTGCATAAGGAATTATAAGCTACGAAAATATCATAATAGGGTTGTTTTTCATTACTTTTATTGTTCTCAAGATTATTAATAGCAGCATCATTTAAAATATATCCATCATTGACAATATGATTTTTGATAAGATTCATAATTGATTCAAATTCATTCAACCATTCTAAATCTATTAATTCTTCTTTTTGCTTTTTAAATTTATTTAGAATTGCAATATTTAGTGTGTCCAAAGTATTACTTTTTTTCAGTGAATCTGTATAGCATAATATATTCGCTAAAAGATCAATATATAAGCTAAATTTGTAATTATTATAATTATTATTTTCAAAAATTGATAGTTTGATTGATTCAAAAGTTTCAACGCATTTCGAAAGAGTTTGATTCGCATCGGATATTAGTTTGTCTAATTTCTGTTTATATTCTCCGTTATCTTTTTCCTGAGATTCAAAATAGGGATTAAATATTTTTTTTGCTTTTACCAGAGATTTATATAATGTATCTAATTTTTGAATACTATTTTCATTAATCGATTTTGCTAAATCAAGCGTTAATATTTTATAGGAAGCCTCTTTCCCCGAAATATAGTATTTGATATTATCTGTTAATATCTGCATAGAAAGTCTATAAAAAGAGAATCCCATAATTTCTTCGTTTTCTATTAAAAAAGGTTTTAAAATATCAAAAGATTTTAAATAATTTTTGTCATCATAGAATTTAGCACCATCTGTATAATATTGGCTATATGTATTATAATTTGGCCAGTAAATTTCCTGTATATGAATTACTGGTGTTGCTTCAAGATCATTTGAAAAATTGAATGGTTTGGTAATTACCCAATCATCTTTTCTAAAATACGCTACAACTTTAATAATATTTTCATTTTTAATTATTGGAATAAGTTTTGTATTTTTAAGAATATTTCCATTTTGCGAAATAACAATATTGTTAAGATCTTTATTTAATTCTTTTTCCTTAAAGAACCAATTTCCCGATGGATTATAGCAAAAGTAAATATATTCAGATTGATTTATTTCTTCTGGAGAAACGGTTTTATAACCAGATGAATTTGAAAAGAAAATATTAATGTATTTATTGCTACTAATTATACTTTTTTTGTGAAAAAGTAATTTTGTTGATTGGCAATAAACAGTTGAGATAAGAATAAAAAATAATGCTAAAAATGCGTAAAATGATATTCTTTTCATAACATCTCCCGATTTTTTTATTAACTAATTTTTATTTTATTATCTTGTCAATTATTTTGGATCTTACCCTTTAATGTCCATCCAGTTGCATCGTAAATTTTTACTTTCACAAATTTGCCAATCAACTTTTCTTCTCCTGAGAATACAACAATTTTATTATCCCTTGTTCTTCCTGATAGTTCATTGATATTTTTCTTACTTTTTTGTTCAACATAAACATCAACAACTTTTCCGGTTTGCTCTTTATATTTTTCAAAAGTAATCTTTTCCTGAAGTGCTATTAATTTTTGCAATCTTTCCAGGCGAACACTTTCATCTATCTGTCCCCGATTTACTCGGGGATCAGCTGCCTTTGTTCCTTTACGAGGAGAATATTTAAATGTAAAAGCATAGTCAAATTTAATTTTATTCATCAAGTTATAGGTATCCATAAAATCCTGTTCAGTTTCACCTGGAAATCCAACCATCACATCTGTTGTTATGGCAATATTCGGGATAGAATTTTTTAGCTTCTTAATAATAGAAAGGTATTGCTCAACTGAATAACCCCTATTCATTTTTTCTAAAATAGTGTTTGAGCCTGATTGCAATGGAAGATGCAGATGTTCACATACTTTTTCTTCTTTAGCCATTACATCAATCAGTTTGTCTGACAGGTCTTTTGGATGTGAAGTGATAAAACGCAATCTTTTTATGGAATCAATTTTTGAGGCAAGTTTAAGTAAAGTGGGAAAATCAATATTATTATCTTTGTATGAATTTACATTTTGTCCCAAGAGCGTAATATCTTCGTATCCTTTATTCCCCGCTGTTTCAATCTCTTTTAGAATTTCAAGATGATTCCGTGAGCGTTCCCTTCCGCGGACATACGGAACAATACAATACGAGCAGAAGTTATTACAGCCACGCATAATGGTCACAAAGGCGCTACATCCCCTTTTTCGCAGTGGTTGGGTATTGCTATAGTTTTCCTTATTATCTTTGCGAAAGTTACAAACTTTCGCAAAGTTTGACGATTCAATAATTTCGGGTAAATGCCGATATTGGTCAGTCCCAACAACAAAATCAAGGCAGTTAATTTTTTTTATCAATTCGCCACCGCATCTTTGAGCAACACATCCAATCAATCCAATAATCAGGTTTGGTTTCTTTTTTTTGCGATTTCCTTCTTGTGTAATGCGACCGATAACTCTGTCTTCTGCATGCTGACGGACTGTGCAGCTGTTGAAAATTATAATATCTGCTTCATCAATACTTTCAGTCAGTTCATATCCAGATTTGATTAGTAGACCTGAAACCATTTCGCTATCAGCTACATTCATCTGGCAACCGTAAGTTTGGATGAAGAATTTTTTCATATGTAAATCCTTTTGTATTTCAATTCGGGATAAATCCGAATCTACCCGCCTGCTTGTGGGTAGCAACAGGCCTGCCCTCCGTTTGTTTGGAGGGTTTATCCTGTTGCTGATTCTGTGAAATCTTTATTTATTTCACTGGGGTTGAATCTTTTCATATTTAATGGGGTGCTTCTGATGAATCGGGATGTATATTTCATTTGAAGAGAGTTCTGTAATTCTTCCTTTAATATCCCTTTGATGACCATTTTTCCTCACCAATGTTATCATACAAATTTTGGATTAATACATTTTGTATGGTAACTTATGTCAATTAAATTACCATACAAACATTTAGATTGTCTTGGATGTATGGTAACAATATTTTTCGTGAGTGAAGTCTATAGAAAACCTGAAACCATTTCGCTATCAGCTACATTCACCCAGTGGAATAATCCGACAACCGTCGGATTAAAATCTTAGATTTTATTCCACTGGGTTCATCTTGCAACCGTAAGTTTGGATGAAGAATTTTGGTGGATTTTGGCTATGGATCATTTTGAATTTCTGCTTAGCCATTGTTAGTTTTTCATTAAGAATAATGAACATCTTTAAAAAAACTTATTAAGTAGCACAGATTACTTTTCTGTCAAATATGTTTTAAATTTTTTATCTAATAATATGAGCTTACTTTAAAAACCATTAAAATGGTTAAATTTGGTTGTTTGGTAACATTCCCACAACTAAAGTTGTGGGTTACTAACTTGCGATTAATTAGTTCATTAACCCACAGTTTCAACTATGGGTAAGATATACAAAACAATTATTTTTAACCCCTTCAGGGGTTTTTAGAGTGGGCTCATATATTTATCAAGATAATAAAATAATAGTCAACTTTTTTGTTTTTTTAGGATTGAATGGAAAATAAGATTTGACAATGATTGCTGCTACTTTCTATTTTTTAATAAAATTATTCATAAATTTATGGAGAGAAAATTGAAAAGAGCACCTTATAATTATTGTGATTACCGTTGTGAAAAATGTCCTGTGAAAGATAAATGCAAAGTTTACCAGAAAGAAATTGAAGAAGGATATGAAGACAAGGACTGGTTTGAAATTCTTAAAGAGAATCTGGAAGAAGCACGAGAAATGATAGATAAATTTATCAAAGAAAATAAAATTGAAATTTTACCTCTGAATGAGGAAGACCCTTTTGAGAAGATTCACATAGAGGTTCAGAAAAAACATATCATTAAACTCAGTAATGATTATCTGATTAAGGCAGGAGATTTTCTTAATGATT
This sequence comes from uncultured Candidatus Cloacimonadota bacterium, assembly GCA_964398885.1. GTDB lineage: Bacteria > Cloacimonadota > Cloacimonadia > JGIOTU-2 > JGIOTU-2 > JAGMCF01. Next base: position 12,662 of record CAYNOU010000057.1, read on the forward strand.
ATAGAGCACGATATTTGAGTTTGCACGGATTAAAAGAACCATTTTCAGATTTGGATTGGTATAAAACAATTATTCCAGTAAAAATTCATAGGACTTTGGATTCCTTACAGGAATTTGTAGGTACCGAAGATGAATTTTTTCTTGAAGATGCTTATTATACTTCTCTTGTTGTGTATAAATCACTGTGGAAATCTTTATCTGCTGTGAGGACAATAAAGGATACGATTTATGAATTTCAGAAAAGATTAATTGAATTGGAAACTCTTTTGATACAAATTATAGTTGAGTTTAAAAAGGAGTTTCCTTTTGAGATTATTATTGGTATGATAAAATCAAACAGCCAAACAACTTGAGCCGTTAGAAAACTTGAGTTAAGTTCCGATTCATCGGGACTTGACTTAAGTTTTCACAGTTTACCCCGTGAGATAGTAAACATCTAAGGTGGTTTACGGGCAGAGACTAATTTGACAATCTTAACTTTTCAACATTAATTCCAGTATAGTAATGTTTCAATATTTCCTTTGCCGAATAACCCATTTTTGCCATTTGAATAGCACCAACCTGACACATTCCCACGCCGTGACCTGAACCTTTACCAGAAAAAATTACTTTGTTTCCAATTATCTGCACAAAAAACAGAGATGACTTTAAGCCGCTAAAAGCTTGTCGAATTTGCAATTCATTATTTAGATGTATCTCATTTTTGGTGCCAAGAATTTTGAGCTCTAAAATCCGACCTGAATTTCCTCTTTTTAGGATTTTAATGTCTTTCAACTTTCCCAAATCTGAAATTGAATTTAGCCGTTCTTCTAAAATTTCTTTTGAGAATTCTTTTTTCCATTTGTAGGAATTCTTTATCCAGCCTTTTTCATTTTCTGCATTGCAAAATACCTGTTGTGAATTTAATATCCATTGCTTAGCTTTATTCTCATTGGTTAGGTCAGTTTTATAACTGCCTTTTCCATCATAAATGCTTGTAAGATATGGGACAGATTTGCCTCCCCAAACATTATTGCTATTTTCTGTAATGCCTCCACAATTAGTTGAATAAACCGCATTGATAATTTCAGAATTATAAGTGCCAACCATATATTCGGTTTCGCCAACTGCCTTTTTTACCTTTTTAGTCACATCGGTGAGCCCTGAAAAAACCTGGCAATGCACACTTGCACAAAGGTCAAAATCATCATCTTTATGATACTTGTGAATTATTTTGTACAGAGCTTCTGAGCGTGCAGCGATTGCCTGGGCTTTCATAGCTTCCAGTGGAGCATCATCTCCGATTTCGTTTGGTACAACTCCAGCTACATAGCCTTCAAATTCAATTGTAGCAATAAGGTTCATCTCGCCAAGCTGATTCAGGTGTACTTTAAGATTTCCCTCATAAGAACGAGTTACGAATTGTTTCGGCTTCCAGAAATTGCTTTTCGGAACTTGAAAAACTGTAATTGGTTTGTTAGAAGTAATGTTGAGAGGGGCGTTAAGAAAATATTCTTTATCGTTTTTAATATCATAAATCAAAACTTCAGAATTGGAGAAAGAGTATTTTTCTTCAATCCAGACATCCATCTCACATACAGCTTTTGCAGATTCGTATGAATTAAATCTTTCCTTTAGATATACTGAATAATTGCTGATTTGCTTTAGTTCTTTGTTTTTAGAAACAATTTCTGATGAGGATTCTGCAAAACATTCAGAAAAGTTCTTTAAAAATTTTTCAGTACTAACTTTGTCTGAGAATTTTTTTATTCCAACTCTCCAATAAGGTGAAATTTCTACTTTCTCTGTTAATTGAATTGATAATTCGGTATTTGAAAATTCTAACTGAAATGGAGAGTCTGTTTCAGAAATGATAAGATTACCATTTGATTTAAGATGTATTTGATTTGCATTAGGCAGAATTTCTACATCTATAAAGAGTTTGCCTTCTCTAATTTCAGCAGCATAGTTTGAAATGGCTAAGAAAGTAAAAAATAATAAAGAAACCCATCTGATGCATAACCGGTAAGTAAGGGGATATAGAGGAATATCATCAACAATTTTTGTTATTTTGTCAGATATTATTTTAAACATATTGGAAAGTTTATCAAGATACTAAAATAATAGTCAACTTTTTTAGTTTTTTGAGAATTTATTGAAAAAAATTAAAAAAAATCTGCTGAAAAACTTGACAGAATAAAAATAAAGATATGTGTTTTAACTATATTTTTCAAAGTTAAATAATTTGATATGGAATAAAATGAATTCTAAATATTTTAACAGTATAAACGCTCAATTCGTCCCGATTTGTCCCATAGATACGAGGTAAATTGGGATTACAAAGGATAAAAAAATGACTTAGCTGTTTTAAAGCGAAAATAGAGATAGAAATTTTTCGCACCTTTTACTGGTTCTGTCTCATAAATACCTATTTTATCGAATCACCAGAACAAGTGAGAAGGTTGCGTCCAATTCGGACGCACTTTCTTATGTCTTGGTGATTAGGTAGGGTATACCTTGAGACAGGACGTTATGGAAGTAGCGTCCTTTTTTGTTTTGTGAAAATGATGCATACTAAAATGGATTAGCAAATTAAAAAATTATGTTAAAAAAACCCCTGTTAATCTTTATTTATTCTTTAGTAATTCTAGTGGGAATATGTGCCTGAGGCACATCCGTCTTAGGGGAAAAGAATGAAAGCAAGAACAGAAAACACTACTTTCAAATTGATTTATTCGCCGTCTGTTACTTATATAGCTTTTATAATTAAAGCAAAAAAATACCGATCTTTTTATTTATATAGACTTGAATTATCTCCCATACGTAGGAGAAATATAATCATAATTGGAAAAAATAAATTCACTTGAATATCTGCCTCTCTATTTTTCTTCCCAATGTAGAGAGGCATGCTGACGGTTGTTATTGGATTGACAGAATTGATTTCTATATGATGGTGAGGGAATACTTCTCATCTTATGCCGAAAGGTAAATAAATGCCCTAGTGAGAAGGAAAGGTGGAGAGGGTATGAAAGGAGAAAAAAATGAAAGAGTTCAATTTCGATATAGAAATCGTGGATCTTTCCGAACTGAATGACATCCTGATTTATGAGCAGAGCCAGAGGGCTACCGGTGGCTCATGTGCTGCAATAGCTAAAGGGTGTGTATGTGGTGAGTTAATGTAGAGTTAAAACTGGTGGTAGCAGTATTAAAGAATTGAAAAGAGGTATGAGAGATAGAGGAGTTCTATTCTTATACCTCTACTTCGCTTTTTTGGTGTAGTGGATTGTAATCCTATCCAAAATAAAGTGATTTTCTGACTTGTGAGAATAGTTATTGGGTCTACCAATAGAGAATATGCTACAAAAGTGAATTGAGTGCTGGATGTGGATTAACTGGCTACTCAAAAAGATACAGTTTACGAATACTAATGGGAAGAGGGATCTCTTAATGCAACCTATATTTATATTTCTACAGATAAACATTCAACAATATGCCAAACAAGCATAGAAAGTAAACGAAAAAGGAAAAAAATGACAACAACTTCAAACACTTTAAACGAGTTCCATGTAATTGAATCGGGAGATGAAAATGTATTATTTCATTCACCTACTCTTACTCTTTTTAGAGTCGATCATTATGGAGCAAGGATAATCAAAGATTATATTCAAGGGATGACAAGTAAAGAAATATCGCTAAAACATAATATAAGAGAAAAAAGCATTCACCAGCTGTTTGAAAAACTTCAGCGGATACAGACACTAAAAGAAGAAATTGACCTAAAACAACAAGATGATGAAGTAAAGAATAGAAAAATATCGCTAATGATGAATGTCAGTAATGATTGTAACTTGCGCTGTAAATATTGTTATGCGGATGGCGGAACTTATGGTGGTAAACACTCTCTTATGAAAATGGAAACAGCAATAAAAACCATTGATGTTATGTATAAATATTTCGATGAAATTGCAGCAATAACCTTCTTTGGTGGAGAACCTACCTTAAATATTAAAGTCATCCAAAACTTCTGCAATTATCTTGACACACTATTTAAAAATGGGAAAATTATAAATACGCCTACTTTGGGTATGGTTACTAACGGTATTATTCATACGTCGGATGTGATTGAGACAGTAAAAAGATATAATATTCTTGTCACAATCAGTGTAGATGGTACTAAAGAGATAAATGATCAACTCCGTGTTCATCCTGATGGTTCTGGGACATTTGATGAAATAAAGGAGGCTTTTTTTCTTTTTAAAGAACATACGGGACGAACTCCTGATATCGAAGCTACTTTTACTCAGTTACACCTTGACAATGGCTTAAACCTTATGGGGCTCACAGATTACCTTACTAAAGAATTTAATTTTAGGTATAATACTGGCGTAATTGCTGATGTTTTGGTGCCGAAAGAACATCCTCTTTATATTTCACATAAATTTGATGATATCTTCTTGAAAGCGGCTTCTGAGAGCATTGACTCTTTAGCAACAGGTTCACTTCGCGGTTCGTTTCATTTTATTGAGGGCTTAGTTCCTCTTATCACGAAAAAACCTAGTGCCTATCTCTGTCCTATTGGAATTACAACTTATGCAATTTCTGTAGATGGCGATATCTACCCCTGCCACCTTTTTGTTAATAAACCTGAGTTTAAAATGGGCAATGTCTACACTGTAGATTTTGAAAACCCAGATGAAAAGTATTTAAATGTATTTAATAACCTTTCTCAATACATTAAGAAAGACAACAATCCCATTTGTCGCAAATGTTGGGCACGGGGATTATGTAAAGGATGCCCTGCAAGTATGTATTTCATGACAGGTGACATCTCTAAAATACCTCCTGAAACTTATTGTGCATATAGAAAGAGAAACATAGAGAACTCTTTAATCCAGATTAGTCGAATACAAAATGACCCTATAAAGTGGAGAAGTTTTGTAAATAGAATGAAGCAATCCTTCAACAACCAAAGTGAACTTCAAATAGTTTGAGTATCTTGAAAGGAGTCAACTATATAGAAATAAAAGTTAATTAGCTTGTTTCGTCAGTTTGA
>CAYNOU010000058.1:0-17436 GCA_964398885.1 uncultured Candidatus Cloacimonadota bacterium
ATTGTTTCAAAAAAATTATTGAAAGTATTTTACTGCGTTTTTAAAGATTTGTAATCCCGGACCTTGTTCTGGGAGTTTTTTCCCCTTTCTTTGATATTCTTCTTTTAACAAGGTCCAGTTAGGAAGTTGAGTAAAATCAATGGCTCTTTCAGGATGCGGCATCATTCCAATAAGTCTTTTAGATTCATCTGTAATACTTGCAATATCTTCAAGAGAGCCGTTTGGATTTGCCTTTAAACCTTGATAGTTACATATATCACCTTTAATGTATTTTGCTGCAATTAGGTTATGTTCCTTAATCTTTGCCAGTATTTCTGGTTCTGTATAGAATTTGCCCTCTTTATGTGCTATTGGCAAACTAATCTTATCTACTCCATTAACCCATGGACTGCTGCCTTTAAACTGTAAATCAACCCACCTGTCAATGTATCGGGCTGAATTGTTGTGGATTAATGCAATATTTCTTTCACCATATTTTTTATCTAAAGCGGGAAGCAGACCGAGATTGACCATAACTTGAAAACCATTGCAGATTCCTATTGCTAGGTGGTCTTTCTCAACAAAATCTTTTATTTCATACCAGAAATTGTTTTTGATTTTATTTGCTAAAGCATTGCCAGAGCCAGTGTCATCACCATAAGAAAATCCTCCTGGAAGAACTAGGATTTGGTAATTATCCAGTTTTTTATAGCCATCAATTAAATCATTGATGTGGACTATTTTTGAATTTGCTCCTGCTTTTTCAAAAGCAAAGCTAGTTTCTTCATCACAATTAATCCCAGATTCAGTCATTACCAAAACATTTGGTTTTGCCATTTTATTATCTTTATTATTATCTTTAATAATCCTTAAATGTGGATTTGTATGACCTTAATATTGAATTTATGGTTGTATTGATTATTTTATTCCCTTTTTTTCCTTTTACAATAAATGAATTATCTTTTTTGATAGTTCCTATTTTAGCAAAACTATTATCTTTCATGATTTTTTCAAATGTCTTTTTGTATTGTGGTGCTACTGTTACAACAATTCTTCCCTGGCTTTCAGAGTAAAGGGTAAAATCATCTCTTGAACAGTCTCTTGGAAGTTTTTCCAAAGAAGCTTCTAATCCTAATTTTCCCCCCATAGCTGTTTTTGCTAATGCTATGGCAAGACCACCTTTGTTGATACTTTGTGAAGATGCAACTAAGTTTTTATCTATGGCTTTTGATAATGCTTCATACAATTTTTTGTTTTTTTTAGCATCTACTTTTGGTACAGTATTTCCAATGTATTTTTCCCCTCTCTGCTGCTCACCAATCATTGCAAAGTATTCAGAGCCCCCAAGTTCTTCATTGCTTTCTCCTAGAATATAAACCAAATCCCCGGCAAATTTTGCATCTAATGAAACTGCTTTTCTTGAATCTTTTATAACCCCAATTGAAGATACCAGTAATGTTGGTGGAATTGATATTTTTATTGGCTCATTGTTTTTATTATAACCCTTAAAGTCATTGAACATGCTATCTTTGCCAGATATAAAAGGGGTTCCATAAGCCATAGAATAATCATAGCAGGCCCTAACAGCATATTTTAATTGCCTTAATCTCTTTGGTTCGTTAGAACTGCACCAACAGAAATTATCCAATAAGGCGAGGTGGTCAAGATTTGCGCCAGTAGCAACAGCATTTCTAACAGCTGTGTCAATTGCACAAGCAGCCATATGATATGTGTTAATGCTGCTATAATTTGGATTGATGCCCTGGGAAAGAATTATTCCTTTATTAGAGTTTAAAAGCGGTCTTGTTACTGTAGAGTCTCCATTTACTCTGCCTTTTCCTTGTAATGGTTTTATCACTGAACCACCTTGAACTTCATGGTCATATTGTTGCGAAATAAACTCAAAATTTGCAATATTTAACCGTTTAAGCATTGAGTGGAGTGTGTCTGTTAGATCTTCCAATTTTGAAATAATTGGCTCTTGATGTGTTAATTTACTATAACCTGTTCTCATTGGTCTTTTTGGCAGTCCGTTATGTAAGAAATTCATATCAATATCCATGATTGTCTTATTGTTATAGTCGACAACACATTTTCCTGAATCAGTGAATTTACCAATAATGCTTGCTTCTACACCGCGCCTTTTCATTAAATTTGAGAATTTTTCCCATTTTTCCTCAGGTACTGCAAGAGTCATTCTTTCCTGCGATTCAGAAATCCAGATTTTCCAGGGCTCAAGTCCTGGATATTTTAAGGGGACTTTATTAAGGTTAACATAACATCCATTACTTTCTTCTGCCATTTCTGCAACAGAACAGGATAAACCACCAGCACCATTATCAGTTATGCTGTTATATAATCCAAGGTCGCGTGCTTCTTTTACAAGAGCGTCACTTAATTTCTTTTGAGTAATTGGGTCTCCTATCTGGACAGCAGTTGCAGGACTTTTTGAATCCATTATTTCTGAAGAGAAAGTGGCACCATGAATGCCATCCTGTCCAACTTTGCCGCCAACCATTACAATGTAATCTCCTATCTGTGCCTTTTTTTGATGTGATAATCTATTTGCACTTTTTCTCGGAATTAAGCCAACCGTGCCTACAAATACAAGTGGCTTTCCCCTGTAATTCTTATCAAAAATAAGAAAGCCTTGTGGTGTGGGAATGCCAGAACAATTTCCTCCGACATTAACTCCATTAATCACCCCTTCAAGAATTCTTCTTGAAGAAAGCATTTTTTTCATGAGATTTGGACCTTTATAGAGGCTGTCCTTGTTTTTTGGGTCAGCGAAACAATAACCATACATATTGATTATCGGTTTTGCGCCAAGACCAAAGCCAATTGTATCACGATTAACACCAACTATTCCAGTGATAGCACCACCAAAAGGATCCAGGGCAGAAGGGCTGTTATGGGTCTCTACTTTACAAGTGATTAGATAATTTTCGTCAAAGACTATAGCCCCAGAATTGTCTGTGAATACTGAAACACAGATGTCTTTGTCTGCCTTTTTTTTTCTGATTCTTTCAGTTGAGCCTTGAATGTATGTTTTGAATAAACCATCAGTGATTTCATCTAATGGGTCTGCAAAGATTGTGTGTTTGCAGTGCTCTGACCATGATTGGGCAAGAGACTCTAATTCAATATCATTTGGGTTTCTGCCTTGCTTTTGGAAATATTCCTGTATTGTTTTCATGTATCTTAAGTCCAGGGCTAATGGACCGTTCCTGTTTCCATCCTCATTTTTAATTCCTTTTTCCCCAATTATACCTAATTCATAATCGCTTGCATTAAGGATCTCCACAAGGTTTACTTTTGGCGTTCTGTCTAATTTAACTCTTGGGACAATAATACCAAATCCATTATCCTTAACTTCATCATAGTTTTTAATCTGAACTCTTTGTATTAATGGATTGTATAGGCTATCTGCAATATCCTTAATCTGTTTTTTGGATAGCTTTCCTGAGATAAATGTTACCTGGGAACTGTATACTCCTTGCGTTGGAGGAAATTTAGTTTTGAATAAATCTTCAATTAGTTCTCTTGTTGTGTTTCCTATGTTGTCTGTAACCCCTGGAAGGAAGCCAACTTCTATTGCCCAGTCAAATTTATTCTGTATTGGATATTTATTGACAATTGATTCCTGGGTTATTGGATTAGAAAGCATTGAAGCAATAGATTCTAATTCAGAATGGCTCATGCTCGCGTCAAATGTGTAAATATCAACGATTTCTATATCAGTAATTTTTCCAGAAATGATATCTTCTATATGCCTTTTTCTGACCAAAGCCCGTGCATCCGGGATTTTGGATTTTATTTTTATTTGGCTAGGCATTTTGCTTTATCGGTCTCGGCGCCTCTGTCTCGGCTCCCGATATATCGGGAGACGGGCAGACGGGTGCGATATTTTTTACGAAGTTCTTGAAATCTTGAATAGTCTCGCATATCAAAAGGGTATTGTCTTTTTGTGCATCCTAAACAAGCTGTTTCTAAAGTTAAATTCACAGATTTGAGCATTTTTTCAAGTGGAAGATAATTTAATGTTGTTGCTCCAATCTTTTTTCTCGCTCGTTCTATATCTTCCTTGCTGTTATTGTGTAAGAGCAGCTCTTCTTGTGTTGGTGTGTCTATTCCTCCAGCGCAGATTCCTATATAAGGCGGATAGGTTGAAAATAAATGCACTTCTCTTGCACCCAATTCATATAGTTTATGAACTACTTTTTTAGAGGTTTCTCCACGAACAATACTATCATCAACTAAAGCTATGCTTTTTTTGTTGATGCGTGATTTAATAAAAAGTAACTTATCATCAATAGATTTTTTTCTTTTTTTAGCATCCTGTTGAAATGCTCTTATTGAAGAGTGAGAAGGCCGAGCAATTATTCCACCATATGGTTTATTCCAGTTACTAGCAATGGCTATTGCCGCTGGAATTGGAGATTTTGGGACTGCTATTACTGTATCAACAATATTTTTTAATTCTGAATAATGTTCTGCTAAAGCAGAGCCAAGCTTGTAGCGTGCATCATAAACTTGCTGTCCATTTAGTTTGGAATCCACTTGAGCAAAATAAACTGACTCAAACGGGCAAACCTTTTCTTGTTGCTGATTTATTTTTTTATGATAAACATTAAGGTCAAAATCAATGAACATTGCCTCTCCTGGCTTAAGCTCATATGAATCTTGAAAATCCTTTAGAAAATGAAGGGCTGTTGTTTCAGATGTAAAGATATATTGGATTGTTTTATTTTTTTCTTTTCTGGCAAAACTTAATGGCCTGACTCCATGTGGGTCCTTAAATGCCAACAAACCATGATTAGAAATAATTGCCACTGTTGAATATGCTCCAATAGCATGATATTTTGATTTAGTATTTATTGTTTTTTCTAAAGCAGGAAAAAGCTTTTCTTTCACAAAAGAAGGTGTATTTTTAACCTGATAGGATTTCTCTTCTATCAAATTTTGGGATAAGGCAAACAACAATGCTTCAACATCACAATTTGTAAAGAATGAGTATGATTGTTGTTTTTCCAATTTTTCTCTTAAACTTAAATAATTAGCTATTTGACCATTGTGAGAGATTGCTACTCCCGGTTTTTGGATATAAATTGGTTGAGCATCTACTAAAACATTATCACCAGAGGTTGCATAACGATTGTGACCTATTGCAATATTATCCACGATATTACTTAATTTAGTATTACGAAAAACTTCTGTGCTTGAGCCCTGACCTCTGATAGGTGAACTAAATTTTCTTTTAAGAGAGTTATAGCTTATCATTCCAGAAGATTGTATACCCCTATGTTGTAAAGCGTGAAGGCCTCTGACCAAATCTTCACAAACTGGTTTGTTGCTGATTATACCAATAATACCACACATTTTATTTGATGTTATTTGATTTTTTAATTTTTATTAGATATCATGTTTTTCGGTCTCGGCGCCCAGACGGAAAGGAATAATTGGGTGATTCTTTTGTTATGTAAACATCGTGAGGGTGTGACTCTATTTTTCCTGATTGAGTAAGTCGTCTAAAATCTGCTTTTTCCCTCATTTCTTTAATATTCTTTGCTCCAACATATCCCATTCCACTCTTAAGGCCCCCAATATATTGAAACATAATGTCTTTTAATTTTCCTTTGTAAGGCACTAATCCCTCAATTCCTTCTGGAACTAATTTATCTTTACTTATTTGGTTATATCTTTCTCTTGAGCCTTCAAATTTCATAGCTCCTAATGAGCCCATACCTCTATAATCTTTCCAGTTTCTTCCATTTAGAAAGATGACCTCTCCAGGACTTTCTTTTGTTCCGGCAAGCATGTTTCCAATCATAACAGAATGCGCTCCTGCTCCAATAGCTTTAGCAATATCTCCAGAAAATTTTATCCCGCCGTCGGCACAGACTGGAATATTAAATTCATCTGCAATCTTGCTGCATTCATATATTGCGGTAAGTTGGGGAGCCCCGATTCCTGCAACAACTCTTGTTGTACATATTGAGCCTGGGCCTTGACCTACTTTTATTCCATCAACTCCTGCTTTTATTAGTCTTAATGCAGAGTCTGGTTCAGATATATTTCCTGCAACAACATCTAAGTTATACGAATTTTTAATCTCTTTTATTGTCTCGTATACCTGTTTTGAATCCGCATGGGCCGTGTCTATAACAACCACATCAAGATTTTCTTTTACTAATTTTTCTAAACGTAAAAGCGCTTTTTTGCCAACACCTATTGCAGCGGCAACCCTTAGCTGTCCATTTTCATCAAGATTATACAGGTCGGATTCTTTGTTCTTGATTCTCTTAAGGTCTTTTAATGTATACAAAGCGATTAGTCTTTGTTGTTTATCAATAAGTGGTATTGCCTTTTTTTTCTCTTTTACCATAAGGGTATAGGCCTTATCTAAATCAGCCCCTTGTGGAAGAGTGATTACATTTTTTGTCATGACCTCTTTTACTAATTTGGAATAATCATCGCAAAAATCAAAATCATTGCCAGTTAATATGCCTGTTAATTTTCCATTTCTGTTTAATACTGGAAATGTGCGAAACTCATAATTCTTTTCTTCTCTTCTTTTGAGAACAGAGCTAATTGTTTGGTCTTCATAAACGAATTTTGGTTTGTCTATTAATCCATTGAGATAAAATTTAACTCTGGAAACATGATAACTTTGTTCTTCTGGAGTCAGATTTTTATGAATTACCCCAATGCCTCCTAACTTTGCCATTTCAATTGCTAAGGGATATTCTGTAACAGTATCCATTGCAGCACTTATTATAGGTATATTCAAGGAAATGTTCTTTGAAAATTTTGAATTTGTAGAGATGTCTTTTGGTAGTATCTCAGAGTATCCTGTTTTTAATGAAACATCATCAAAAGTTAAAGATATCTTATTATGTTTCATTAATTCAAAAAAGACACTTTTTGGAAGTGGTTTTTTATTATTCATTTTTTACTATATTCCTTTTTGACAAATTTTCAATGTCGGAAATGGCGGATGCCAGTGAAACTCATAGCTAATCCATATTCGTTTGCAGTTTTAATAATACTTTCATCCATTGTTGAGCCTCCTGGTTGAACAATATATCTAATGCCTGATTGTGCTGCAGCAACCAAACCATCCCTAAAAGGGAAAAAGGCATCAGAAAATAAAACCACCTTTTCCGAGGATAAAATATTTTTTGTATAGGATTCAATTTCTTTTGATATTTTATTTCCATATTCTTTGTCATGGATTATTTTATCCATAGTTATAACATAATCCAGACTTTGTTCTCTGAAGTATTGTCTCATCAAATTTTCTTTTGCTTTTGGAATCACTAATTTTTCTACAGAATCTTTCCTGTTTGGTTGACCCGCACCTATGCCTAATAATCTATACTTTTCGGTTTCGTACTCATATGCTAAAATAATTGCATTTGATTTAACATGTTTCCCTGCAATAATCGCAAATCTTACAAGGTTTTCCATATTATCTTTAATTTTTTTTTTGGTTACACATCCTATTTTATATTTAATTTTAGTTTTTGGCTCAATTCTGAGTTTGGGTTTTGTTAGAATATCATCAATTTTATCACCAAGACAAATTTTATTATTCTGTGTTTGAGAAATTATGCCGCCTCTGATATAATGTTTTTCTATAACATTCGGTGGGTTTTCTAAGTTCCCGGTTGCAATAATCCGAAGGTTTTTTTTGGATTTCTTTCTCTTAATCCAAGTTAGAGCAGATTCATCATAATCAGGCGCAACTAACACTTCTACAAATTTGTTAGTTAATAGTTTTACTACATCTTGACCAACTTTTTGTGAATAACCGACAACAGAACCAAATGCACTAACTTCATCACCAAACCAGGCATTCTTAAAGGCTTCTTTTAAGTCATAACCGGTTGCCAATCCACAGGGGTTCTGATGTTTCACCACAACCGCTGCAGGCTCTCTTGGAAAATCTAACATTACCTCTAATGCTGTGTTTGCATCAAGTAGATTATTATAGCCTAATGGTTTTCCATGTAAAATTTTTGTTAAAACATTCGGTCCATTATATGATTCATCAACTTCCTTCCATGCAGTTTGATGAGGATTTTCACCATATCTCCCTAACTGAATTTTCTTACTCATTTTATTTCCCCTTCTCAATTTTATTGATTATTTTCGTTTCTAAATTGTTTGTCTTTTTGTTTTGTAACATTACAGCAACACCTATCACATAATCATTTCCTTGTTTTTTTCTGTTGCATATTGCTGAATAAATATTTTCTGCAAGGTTATCGGCTGTTTCAGAGTTAATCATAACATCTAATGGTTTTCCCATAAACGGCTTAAGCGGCTCTTCATTGTCGCCTTTATATGTGGTTATTAAGTTTCCTTTGCCAGAACCCAATATTATTTCGTGTGTTTCTGAATTTTTTCTTGCATCTTCACAACGCGTAATATGCATAGTTCCGTTCCTGCCACAAACCGCTGCTGTTATTCTTGGAGTATTATTTGGTGGGTCTGGCTCATAATTTGTTAAGTCTATCATCTTGTCATTTTTTTTGTCATAAACAAAAAATGGTTCGCTGAATGCTTTTTTCATAATGTCGGAAAGAGAAAAGATATTGTCAGTCATTTTATCCATTGAATTTTTAATTTTAGAATAAAGGAGTTGTGTTTGGGCACCATTGCCTGCGATTAATGTGTTTCCTATTGGAATAATAGCTGGATATAATAACAAAGCTAAATTATCCTGTTTTAATTGTTGTTTGTCTGTGACCTCTGTTCTTATTATTTTTGTTTTCTGTTGCTGCACTAATTTTCTTGCACGGCTTGAATGGCTTCTTCCAGTTAAGAGATAACCTATAAATGTATTTCCAGAAGGGGTAACACCCATAATTATCCCTCTCCCACTATAAACCATATTTTCTAATGCACTTAAATCGTCTTTCATTTTAAATAGCCTGCTATTCTAAGATTGTTAGTAATTCTTTTTTCAAGAGGCATACTCATATCTCCAGGAATAAAATCTTTGCCTGTTAATTTTTCATAAAGATTTATGTATCTTAATGAAGTTTCATTAATTACTTCTTTTGTTAAGTCAACTAAAGAAGATTCACCAATATTTTTATCATAGCCTTGTTTAATTAACCATTCTCTTACAAATTCTTTTGACAATGCTTTTTGTTTCATTCCTCTTTTAAATAAGAAATCATATCTATCTGCATACCAAAATCTTGAAGAGTCTGGAGTGTGCACTTCATCAATAATATAAAGCTTGTTGTTGATAGACCCAAATTCATATTTTGTATCAACAAGAATAAGATTCTTTTCTAAAGCTAATTGCCGTCCTCTTTTAAAAATTTCAAGAGCCTTTTCAACTATATAATTATACTCTTGATGAGGTATATAAAAAGGGTTTGGTTCTTGTTTTTTCCCAATTCTTTTTAGGTCTCTGAACAAAATCTTGCTTATTATTTCCTTTCTTGATATTGGAATATCTTCTTTACTTTTTATTGTAGGTGTAATAATTGGCTGAGCAGATTTTTGGTTTTCTTTCATCCCAGAAGGCAAGGTGATACCATATTGATTTCCTGTTTTTATTGGTCCTTTATCTTTGTAGTCCCTCCATAGACCGCCTGTGATATAGCCTCTTACAACTAATTCTATATTATATGGCTTACAATTCCTGACCACTAAAACCTGAGGGTCAGGCATATCAAAGTAATTATGTGGTATAATATCAGAGATACTATCTGCTTGTTGCTTCATTATAGATGTAAGAACCTGGCCCTTAAATGGTATTTGTCGGCTTAATATATGGTCAAAGGCAGATATTCTGTCTGTTGCTATCATAATCATATTTCCATCTGTAAAGTAGTTGTCTCTTACTTTCCCCTTATACCTATTTTTTAATCCCTTAATATTGGTTTCTTTCAATACTCTTGCATTTTGAATTATGTTTTTATTCATTTTTTTCATACATTCTTTGGAAATTAATATCAGATTCTTCAAGAGAGTTAACTTTTTTTGCATTATTTTGTTTTAATAGTTTCTTGAATTTTGGATTTATTCCTGAATACATCTGAGCTATAAACTTTCCAACATTACCTGGTTTAGAAATATATACATTAGAACTTTCAGGGGGATTTGTTAAGCAGCTTTGGTTTGGCGCATCTGGTGGGCAGCTTATGACTGGGCCCAAGGCATGATAAGATAATATCCCTGATAATGCGTCTGTTCCGCCAGCAATAGCAACATAAGAGATTGAACCTTCAATTTGATTATATTCCTTGATTATTTCCATCAGTTTAATTGGCTGTTTATGTGCTGAACAGATTCTTACTTGATAGGGGATTTCATATTTATCTAACGACTCAACAACTTTATCAATCTGTTTTTTGTCATTGCTGGAACCTGCTAAAATTACAGTACAACCAGTATTTGACTGTATTATTTCCTTGAATTTTTTGTCTATCATTTTTTATTTTTTAGTTATTATAGCCTATAAAATCTAATGGCTTACCTTTATATGGGCGGTATATTGTTGTTCGTAATTCCCTGTTATTGTTTTTTCCTACTTCTCCAATGATCTTAGCCTTGTTCTCTTTATTCTCATTGATTAAATTTACAATACCTTCAGCTGTTTCCAGGTCTGGAGTTATGTAGGCAAAACCCATACCCATATTCTGTTTTGTATATGCTTGTTTAGGCTTTAATTTTGATTCTTCTATTAATAATTTATGAATAGGTAATGGTTCTAATGGGTCTGTAATATTAAATGAAACATTTTGACCAGCGCGATTAAAGTTAGCAAGCCCATTTCCAGTAATATTTATCCCATAGATATCTTTGCTATCAAATTTTCGGCCTATTAACGCAGCCTCTTTTAGATATATAGCTGTTGGAACTTGCAGGGCTTCAATAACTGTTTTTCCTTCTAAGACAGATGGTTTATCATTAAAATGAAATCTTCCTTTATACTGATTTTTCCACTCATCTCTGTATTCAACATCTCGGGTAAAGAGTACATGTCTTGCTAATGTGTAACCATTGCTATGGAGACCTGTTGATGAAACACCAACAATTATATTTCCTGGTTTTGGGTTTAGGTTTGGAACTTTGTTTTTTTTGATATAGCCAGTCATTACAACACCCACATCCCATCCCTTACCTGGGATACCTAAAGAGATTATTTCATCAAGTGATGCTGTTTCTATTTTTCCAATATTTGGGTTAAACGGTGCATCTGGAATTCGGATTTTTTCAATTGCAGCTACAAAGCCTTGCATAATTTCATTCATGTGCTTTTTCTCTACATTAGTTTGAACAGCAAGATATAAATCAATAGTATCGGGGAATGCATGGATGGCTGTAGCCATGTCATTAGCGTTCATTGCAATAGCATCAATTGGCTGCAAGGAGTAATTATCTGACCACGCACCCAAAAATAGTTTTGTGCCTACACCATCCACACAATGTATTGCGTAGTAGTTTAGGTGGACAGTATCGTTTTCTTTTAATTCAAAGAAAAATCCTTTTTTAGTTTTTGTTCTGTCAAATAAGTTAGGAGATTTTGAAAGTGCTTTTTTGCCTTGTTGAATAGCTATTTTTTCTAATTCTTCATAATTATCTGTATTTTGTTTTACCATTTTATTATAGTTTTAATCCATCAGGAATTGGCTTTTCGTCAAAGTATAAATGGCCGGTTTTATCTTTTGAGTATCTTCCTTCTGCAATATATTGCAGAGCTTTAGGAAAAATTATCCAATCGCCTGCCTTTTTAAGACGTTCCTGGTTTTCATATTCAACTTTTTTTACAATGGCTTTATCATTTGGGTCAAAATTATCCCCTAATTCTACTTTTAGCGGTTGTGATATCATTAGAATATTTCCGTAATCAACTCTTGGTTCTATTATGTGTGTTGTTGATTTAAGATATTTTTCTCCAGCAAGAATTGCTTTTCTTACAGCATGAGTCCCAGCATATTTTCTTTTATTTCCTTGTATAATAGACAAATCAGCGGGATGAACATTAATACCGAGAAATGCATTGACTAATGGCTTAGTTGCAATGCCCATATACCCAGCATAGACTGCAACTTTTATGTTATAAGGTGATAGTGCTTTAACCGTTCCATTATCAAAATTAACTCTTGTTTCTAAATCTTTTCTTGGTTTGTTTTTTGCAGAATAAAATCCCTTAATATCATGAGTTATGACAGGAATGTCATAGTCTTTGCCAATCCTTGTTGCATTGCTGTCAAAAGTATCACTAAAGATAACTACTATATGATAAGGGGATTTTCCCCTTTCTTTATCTAATCTTTTTTCATGTTCAATGATTTTTACTAAATTTGTTCCTGTACCAGACATTAAAGCAACTACTCTCATTTGTCCTTCTGTTGGATTGTATATTTTTTTTAGTTGCATCTTTATTCCCACTCTATTGTGCTTGGCGGTTTTTGGGTTATGTCATAAACAACCCTGTTGATGCCATCAACTTCATTTATAATTCTATTGACAATTGCTGTTAAATCTTTCTTATCAAAATCAAACCAATCAGCAGTCATAAAGTCTTTTGTTGTTACTGCTCTTAGTGCAATAATTTTTTTATATGTATGTTCATCTCCCATAACACCAACGGATTGCGTGCTTGTTAGGATAGCGAATGCCTGACTTATGCTATTGTAAATATTTCTTTTCTTTAGTTCTTCAATAAAGATTGAGTCTACTTTTTTTAGAGTCATTAGCTTCTCTTTGGTTATTTCTCCAATAATTCTTACTCCTAAACCAGGGCCAGGAAATGGATGTCTATAAACAAGTTTTTTTGGTAATCCTAATTTTTGCTTTGCTATTTTTCTTACTTCATCCTTGAATAAATTTTTGAAGGGCTCAATAATTTTTAGGTTCATTTTTTCTGGAAGACCTCCCACATTATGGTGTCTTTTTATTTTTGATGATGAGCCATATACTGGGACACTTTCAATCACATCCGGGTAAAGAGTACCCTGGGCAAGATATTCTGCATCAAGTTTTTTTGCTTCCTCTTCAAAAATTTTGATAAATTCATTGCCAATAATTTTTCTTTTTTCATCTGGATTAATAATACCCTTTAATTTTTTCAGGAATTTTTTTCTTGCATCTACATAAATTACATTTAAGTTAAATTCATTCAAGATTGATTTTACTTCTGTTAACTCGTTTAGTCTCAATAGTCCATTATCAATGAATATTGGATGATAATTTTTATCAGCGATTTTATTAAGTAAAACAGAGAGTGTTGTTGAATCTACGCCACCACTGATACCACCGACCCCGGTTTTTCCTTTTATTTTTTCTTTAGTTTCTTTGATTATTTTATTGTATTCTTTTGTTGGGTCCCAGGTTCTTACTGCATTGCAAATTGTTAGAAAATTATCTAAAATCTTTCTTCCATGTTCTGTGTGGTCTACTTCTGGGTGAAATTGGACAGAGTAAATATTTTCCTTCTGCATAGTTGCAATCTCTTTGTTTTGCGACTCTGCAATAACCTTAAAATCTTTTGGCACTTCTTTTACAACATCACCATGACTCATCCATACTTTGAAGTTTTTAGGAATGCCCTTAAAAAGAGGACTTGTTTTTACTATACTAACTTTTGTTTCTCCATATTCTCTATTAACTGCTTGTCTTACTTTTCCTCCTAAAATGTGTGCAATGGATTGCTGGCCATAGCAGATTCCAAGTATGGGCATACCAGAATTGAGAATATCTTTTGAGTAAAGTGGAGAATTTTCATCGTAAACACTAAACTGTCCCCCAGAAATGATAATTCCTTCCAGGTCTTTAGTTAAGACTTTGTCTGGTTTAGTGTGGAATGGCACAATCTCTGTAAAAACACCTAATTCTCGGATACGTCTAGCAATATTCTGGGTTAATTGGCTTCCACAATCAATTATCTTTATCATATTTTAGTGCCTTATCAGCTATATCTTTTCTATAATAGAATCCACCCTCAATTTTTATTTTTGAGACTGCTTTGTATGCTATTTTTTGTGCTTCTTTAATTCCTTTTGGTGAATAACTGGTCACTCCAAGTATTCTCCCGCCAGCTGTTAAAATAGAGTCTTTATATGTTTTCGTTCCTGCATGAAATACTTTTACATTTTTGATACTGTTTGCTTCCTTTAAACCAGATACCTTAAGGCCTTTTTTGTATTTTTTAGGGTAGCCTTTTGATGCTAGAACAACACAGCAGGATGCTCCTGGCTTGAATTCTATATTTGCACCATATAGGTTGCCTTCTAAAGCTAAAGACAGTACCTCATATAAATCGCTTTTAATCATCATCATTGCAGGTTGAGATTCTGGGTCACCAAAACGAACATTAAATTCAAGAACTTTTGGGCCTTCGTTCGTCATTATCATTCCGCCATACAAAAGTCCTTTATATGGCACTCCATCATTTGCCATTGTTTGAACAATTGGTGTCATAATATTTTCCGCAATATACTTAACCATATCAACATTAGCAACCGATGCTGGAGCATAAGCACCCATACCGCCAGTGTTAGGCCCCTTATCTTTATCTAATAATGGTTTATGGTCCTGGATAGAGATTTCAAGTGGCAATACTTTTTTCCCATCTGAGATTCCAAAAACAGAAAACTCTTCTCCGAATAATCTTTCAGCAATTAAAACATCTTGTCCGTATTTTTTTGCGTGATTAACTATATTTACAAGTGCTTGCTCTTTTGAATCACATACAATAACACCTTTCCCACCAGTAAGACCACGAGCCTTTAAGACAATGCCTTCTTTAGTAGAAAGTTTATGTATTGCTTTTATTGCTTCATTCGTAGAATAGCATTTAATAGATTTTGCTTGTGGTATATTGAGCTTTTTCATTAAATCGCAAGAAAAGAACTTATCTGATTCTAACTTTGTTGCTTCTTTCGTAGGTCCAAACACCCTGTTATAACCTGAAGAGTTTAGGTAATCCATCAAGCCATCTGCTAATGGTGCTTCAGGACCAATAAGTGTCAAATCAATATTTTCAGATTTAATTAAGTCCAATAATTCAGGAAAATTTTCTTTTTTTGTGCTATTAATTGGTATGTTTCTTCCTTTTTCCTCTTTAGTTCCTGCGTTTCCTGGAGCATATAAAACTTCAGAAATTTCTTTGCTTTGAGATAGTTTCCAACCCAGGGAGTGTTCTCTACCACCTCCCCCAACTATCAAAATTTTTTGCATAGTTTTTTACCAGTTATTCTGTAATGCCTTATTATATTGACGGAATTAAACATATTTATAGTATTATTTCTTTATGGTTGAAAAGTAAAAGAAATATGAAATTGTCAAGATTATTGATGGCGAAGCGTAGTGAAATGCTCAATAAACTGAATAAACAAAATTTTTCCGAAGGATCTGCCTTTGGCATGAAAGTAATATAGTAATATATCAAGTAGAAAATTACTGAAATATCAGTCTCCCCGATATATCGGGAGCCTAGACGGATTGAAAAGAGATCTTTGAAAAGAGGAAATACTATGTTGAATAAGAGTGGCAGCCCCAAATTGATATTATTAAAACTTTATTAATTCATCCTAACGATGAAATCAATGAATCATTATTAATGGCTGATATTTACAAAGAATATATTAATAACAATAATATATTCAAATGAAAGTGATATGTTCCTCTTTCAATGATATATCCATATAGATAAAATTATTTAAATTTAATCAAAAGCCTACATCCCTTGAATTGGTTAAGGGAGGTTTTTTAGGGGGTTCGTCACGGATCAGTCTTCGCTAAAGCTACGACCTGACAAGATGGTCCGTGACGACTCTGCCGTGCTTCGGATGGCCTGTCTCGGCTTGGCTCGAGCCAAGACGGGCTACGCCCAGACGAGTATGCGGCAAAAGGAGCCGTCAGGGACCACTCCCTGACGATGGCAGAATATATGTATAAAATTATTTTGCTGTTTTAAAGGGATAACCATTTAATTAAATTATGAGTAGAAAAAAGTGAATATTTTAGGAATACGATTTTTTATTTGACAAATAATTATTACAAAAAGAATTTAATATAAATAAACTATTTTTAAAAATGTCCTGAACATATAATGAGTTCTTTTCATATCTAAGTAGATTATGCTAATTATTAAGGTATATTAGTATATCAAAAAAATAATGATTTAATAGATTTTAATAAATAACAATGAATAATTTTGTGGAAAATTAGATAAAGTATGATGAGAGATTAAAATGAAATTAGTTCTTAGGATGGTTTTTTCTAAACAGAATTTTAAAAACCAAATATTACAAAATTACTTATATTGCTTTCTAAAAAACAACAATGTAAAATAACATTATGAATTTACTAAATACAAAATATTTAAATTACAAAAGTTCCTCGGTTTAAGGTTTATGAGAAAGGGAGGTTGAGTGAATATGTTGACTAAAATATTACTAATAAAAAATTCTTCATTTAATTTCAATTTATTTAAGCACCATAGAGATTTTATTTAAAAGGCAACAATTGGAGATTTTATGACATCAAATTCACCCTTCGTAGTACTACGAAGAACGGGCATCAACCTTGAAAAACGCTTGTGGGATACAGCGGATAAATTAAGAGCTAACTCAGGATTAAGAACATACGAATATTCTTTTCCCGTTTTGGGACTGATATTCTTACGATATGCAAATTACAGATTCTCAAAAGAGAAAGAAAAAATCAAAAATGAAAATCAAATTTATGATTTGAAAACATATTTTCAGGCAAAAGGAATTCCATATATTCCCGAGAAATCAAGATACTCTTATCTTCTTAATCTACCAGAAGGAAAAAATATTGGCAAAGCCTTGAACGATGCAATGAAGGGAATAGAAAAAGAAAACAGTATTTTAAGGGATGTTCTACCTAAAGACTACACAAGAATAAATGATAATATTCTCATAACTTTGCTTAAAAGCTTTTCAAAGATTAGTATGGATATTGAGGGTGATGTTTTTGGTAAAATCTATGAGTATTTTCTGGGAAAATTTGCAATGGCTGAGGGGAAAAAAGGAGGTGAATTTTTTACTCCCACTTCACTTGTTAAATTAATTGTAGAAGTAATTGAACCATATCACGGTTACATTTTAGACCCAGCCAGCGGTTCTGGTGGTATGTTTGTTCAAAGTGCTAAATTTGTTGAAAGACATAAAAAAGATCCTGCTAAAGAAATATCTTTGTATGGTCAGGAAAAAACAGCTGATACCATACGACTTTCAAAAATGAATCTTGCGGTTCATGGAATAGAAGCTGAAATAGAGCACGGTAATACTTTCTTTGAAGATATTCATAATTCCATTGGTAAATTTGATTTTGTTATGGCTAATCCTCCTTTTAATGTCAAAGGTGTGGATTATGAAAGCGTAAAAGATGATAAACGCTACAATCTGGGATTACCGAGTGGTGATAATGCTAATTATTTATGGATACAAATTTTTT
>CAYNOU010000059.1:0-9762 GCA_964398885.1 uncultured Candidatus Cloacimonadota bacterium
AAAAGTCAATGAAAATATAACCAAAAAAATAAAACTTATATGTAGGAGACAAAATGCGACTAATTAAAAATATGAATGAAAGGGTCAGAAAGCTTACTATTTTTGATATAAAACTGGTTCAAGGTGCTGCAATGTTTATCGTGCTTATCATAGTTAAGCTAATACCACAAATAATGAATATCAGCATCTGGTGGTTTGTAGCATTAGCAATTCTATGTGGAATAAGACCTATGTATATATTTTGTATTAAAAAATAATTAACTTTCCTTCAAACTATCATTAACATTTGAGGGTGACATTATAGAATGCCATCTTTTGTATGATAGTTTTTGTAATATTAAAAATCTCAGAAAAATTTAGGAAGAAAAAATGGATAAAAGAATCAAGAATGCATTCTTGTTTGTATTTATTATTTTCTGTTTGTTATTAATATCAAGTAGTAATAATCAAAATACTGAAAAGATAGGAAATGTAGAGAATCAGGAAACAATAAAATCCACTTTAGAAAATGAAGCATCATTGATGGCAGTGTTATGGTGTCAAACTTCTGCGGAGTATAGAGCTCTGGCGTATCAAGCTTATAATATCGCCAGATTAAGACTTGATGAAGAATTACAAATTAGTAGAAACCAGAAAAGAGCAGTGATAGTTGATATCGATGAAACAGTTTTAGACAATTCCAGATATAATGCTAAAGAAATTACTGATAAACAGATCTATCCAGATGATTTTTATCATTGGATTGATATGGCAAAAGCAGAAGCTATTCCAGGTGCAAAAGAATTTTTAGATTATGCGATTTCTAAAGGTTGTGATGTATTCTATATATCAAATAGAAAAGTAAGATTTTTGGATGGCACACTACGAAATCTTCAAAAACTTGGGTTTCCACAAGCTGATGATAGTCATGTTTTATTAAAAGAAGATATATCAAGTAAGGAAGGAAGAAGACAGGAAGTTGCAAAAACTCATTATATTGCTTTATTAATAGGTGATAATCTAATTGATTTTTCTGAAGTTTTTGATATAAAATCTGTAGAAGGACGTCTTGCTTCTGTAGAAAATTATAAAGATAATTTTGGTAAAAAATTTATAGTTTTACCTAACCCAATGCACGGAGCTTGGTTTAAAGCTTTATATGATTACGACAGCAATTTATCCAAAGAAGAAAGAACTCAAAGAATTATCCGTTATTTGAAAAGCTATTGATTTTTTCTTATAAGGTTGAAATACGAAGTCATTATATCTTTAATAAGTCGTTTATAATTATTATAAGGTTATGTATTATGACCCGGGGAATAAAAAAGCCCTAACAGAATTCTTTTCTTCTACTAAAGAATTAGCTCAATTGGGCATTATTCGTTCAAAAAATTATGTAGATGACATATCTTTATTATTGAGCCTTCAAGTGTTGATAGAGGAGCATGTGTAGGCTTGGGAATTGATTTATTCGATTGTGGTTTGGCAAGTGGTCGTATAGCAGTAAGAATTATTAAAGGTGAGAAAGTTAAGGAGATTCCATTTCAATTGTTAACAAAGAAACAATTATATTTAAATTTAGCTGAAGCAAAAGTTCAGGGAATAGATTTTCCAGAAAAGGTTCTGAAAAGAGCTGATAAGATATTTGAGAGTAAATAAGGAAAAAATCATGAAAAGACTCGTTATGCTTTCATTTGTAGTAGTTATGATATTTGGTTGTGTAAAACAAAAAAAACAGGAGGAAAAGATCAGGAATGTCGAATCAATTAAGGGAACAAGTTATTGGAATTTTAATAGAATAAAACCTTAAAAAAGATGAAATATTTGACATTTCATACGAGAGGTAGATCCTTCGGATAAAATTATTCAAAAATTATAGGATATAAACCTGCTAAAAGTAAGGAAGAAACCACGAAAAAACAATCTATAGATTTTCAGGAAAAATTTCTAAAACTGATAGAAGAGGGTGACACACAATTCATTATTGATTGCTCTCAATTAGACTATATAAGCAGTGCTGGTTTAAGAGTATTTTATTTAGTTTCTCGAAAATTGGAAAACAAAAATGGGAAAATAGTTTTTTGCTCTCCCAATAAAAATATTACGAGAGTTTTTGAAATTGTAGATTTTTCTTCCGACTTTCCTATCTTAACAACAATTGATGATGCATATAAAGAGTATGCAAAAAAATAATTACAAATCCTTATGGAGATATGGGATCCTGATTTGTCTGATCAATAGGAAATTCATAATGAGTATAACAGAAATATTTTTGATAAGCTCCACAGACAGATAGAAAATGGGAAAGGCCTATCATATATTAATATGAGTTCTGCAAAATATAAATATTTCAAGAATATTGAAGCAAAACTTACGAATTAAGTTTTCCAACTCAACCCCTAACCCCTTCTCTTACAAAGAGAAGGGGAATTTGGAGTCATCCCTCTCTTTGAAGAGAGGGACCGAGGGTGAGTTAGAAATACTATTTTGCAGATATCATATATTAATAATAATGGAGGAATAGAAATCTGGATTTGGGATGAGACAGAAGAACTTTGGGTTGATTTCTCAGGAACCCTCCCATCAATCGGTAATTATGGATCAACCCAATTATATGATATGAATGCAGATGGATATATGGATGTAATTGCTCTTGGAAATGGACCATTAACTATATGGCTCGGCGATGGCAATGGAAACTGGACCCAAAATGCTCAATTTAATCCTACCACTCTTCCTCATATAATGTGACAAAACTTATAATTTGAAATATAATCATTATAAAATTAGTAATATTTTGACTATATTATTGTAAATAAATATTTACGAACTTAAAGGATTTAATAACTTAGTAAATCTTTAAAAGAAATTGAGGTAAAATATGATTGAAATAATTATTTCATTACTTATTGGATTAATTGTTGGGATTGTAGCAACAATACTAATTTTGCGAGGAAAGTCCTCGCTACAAAGGCAGTTAATAAATGATTTAAAGAAAGAGCACTCTACAAAACAGGCAGAGATTGATATGTTAAGAAGTGAAAAAACAGTAGCAGAAACAAAATTTCAAGAAGCGAAAAAAAATATTGAAGAGCAAAAAGAATTACTAAAAAAAGCAACTGAACAGCTATCTGATACATTTGAAGCCTTATCAGCAAAAGCTTTGAAAAATAGTAATGAAGAATTTTTGAAATTAGCCAAACAAAATCTGGAAATAATTTTAGAGAAAACAAAAAATGAGTTTGGAAAAGAAGCGATTTCATATACATTACAACCTTTAAAAGATGCATTGAAAAGATATGATAATGAGATTAAGTAAATGGAAAAGGATATTCTATACTCTTTTGGTGGATTGAGAGAACAGCTAAGCAATCTAACGATAACTAATGAATAGTTGAAAAATGAAACATCAGCTCTTGTGAATGCATTAAAAAGGCCACATGTCCGCGGTAGATGGGGAGAAATTACTTTAAAACGAGTGGTTGAATTGGTTGGCATGTCCGCACATTGTGATTTTACTGAGCAAACAAGTATAGGCACGGATGAAGGGCGATTGCGTCCAGATATGATTGTAAACCTTCCGGGGAAACGTTCAATTGTTATTGATGCAAAAGCTCCTTTAAAATTCTTTTTGGATGCAAATGAAGCAAAAACAGATAAAGAACGCGAAACAGCAATGTTATCACATGCAAAAGCAGTGCGTGACCATATGAATGCATTATCTAAAAAGGATTATTGGAAGCAGTTTGAACAAAGTCCTGATTTCGTTGTCTTATTTCTTCCTGGTGATTCCTTCTTTAGTGCCGCCCTTGAGTTGGATAAAAATTTGATTGAAGATGGAATAAATAATAAAATTATCATTGCAACGCCAGCTACTTTGATAGCGCTTTTAAGAACAGTGGCATTCTCATGGCAGCAGCAAAAGGTTGCTGAAAACGCAAAAGTAATTGCACAAGCAGGTGCAGAATTATATGAACGGATATGCACATTTCAGGAGCATCTTGGGAAAATTGGCGGTAGTTTAGATTCAGCGGTTGATACTTATAATAAAGCTGTTGGCTCGTTCTCAAGAAGAGTAATTCCTGGTGCAAGGAAATTACAAGAGCTGGGTGTAAAACAGACAAAGAAAGAAGTTACTGAAATAGAACCGATTGAGACAACGATTAGAGAATTGCCTGGGGAATAGCAGAAAAGGAGTCAAAATGAATAGAAAAAAGAAGTTGGAAGAAATTATTGATTATTTTTTTCAAGAAAACAGAAAATATTTCTCTTTTAAAGAAGTAAAGGAAGCAGTATTTAAAAAAGATAGTTTTTATGAACTAGAAACACTAAAAAAAAATTTATATAGATTTAAAAAGGAAATGAAAATTTTTTCAGCAGGTAGAGGATGGTATTCTATAATTTCGATGCCATTTATACTTGATAAAAAGCCAGTGAGGAATATTATTAATTATGTCAAAAAAGAATTTCCCTTGCTTGCATTTAATTGCTGGAGCATACAACAAATACAATCGTATTATCATCACATTCCCATAAAATTTATTATATTTGTCTATATAAAAAAAGATTATTTAAAAACAATTTATGATTTTCTTCATGAAAGATATAAAAATGTATATAATAATCCTTTACAATTAGAATTAGAAAAGATTTTTTCAATTGAGAATCAGACTATAGTCTTAAGACCCTCAATTTCAGAAGAACCAGTTAAAGGAAATTATGCACAAGTGGAGAAAATACTTGTTGATTTGTATGTAGAAAAAGACAAATTAGATTTATTAGATGAATGGGAATATAATGAGATATTTCAAAAAATAATTACTCAATACAGAATCAACATCCCTAAAATAATCCGTTACTGCAAGAGAAGGATGTTGAATAATTGTCCTCTAATGGCAATAATAGATAAATATTGCCAATAGTGGACATTTTATAGTAGTAAGAATGTTTATGTAAAAATAAATCATTATTGTAGAGAATGAAATATGATAAGAAAACATTGTTTTTCTAAAGAGTGGATTTTGGGAATTAGAAAAAAGTATAAGAAAGCTGACCCCATATTAATAGAAAAAACAATCTATAGTTTTGAGTTATTGGGGAATCTGGCAAAGCTGAAAAGTGATTTTGTATTTAAAGGAGGCACTTCATTAATATTACTTTTACCTGAAATTAATCGTTTATCTATTGATGTAGATATTATTGGGAAATGTGCTATAAACCTGTTGGATACTGTATGGAATAATACAATATTTAAACGAGTTGAACCTCTTGAAAGGAAAAATAGAGGTATTCCCAAAGCTCATTACAAATTTTATTATGATTCAGTCATAACAAACCGAGAAGATTATGTATTACTTGATATAATAGTTGAAAAATCTGTTTATCCGAAGACAAAATTAAAGCAAATTGAAACACCTTTTTTTGAAACTGATGAAAGAATTATTATAACTATTCCTTCAATAAATTCAATTATAGGAGATAAATTAACTGCTTTTGCTCCAGAAACAATTGGCATTCCTTATGAATCTGAGGTTTATAAAAAGACAATGAGTATTATTAAACAATTATTTGATATATCTGAATTATTTAATTACATAACTGATATTTCTGAAGTAATTGAATCATACAAGCATGTTCAAGAACAAGAGTCAGTATTCCAGGGGAAAAGTTTTACATTAGAAGAGACACTTTCAGATACAATAAATACTTCTTTTCTGATTTCTCAATTAGGTTTCAAAGGTGGTATAAAAGATCATAAAACTGAAATATTAGAAAAAGGATTTCATCAACTTAACAGCTATCTGCTTAATTACAGGTTTAATGTATTAAATGCAAAATTAGCGGCTTCAAAAGCGGCTGTAATCGCAACAATTATAAAATATAATCAAGATGATGTTGATTTTGAACAAATAAGATATACTGATTCAAAATTGACAGAGATTATAAATATTGAGATTTCAAATAAGTATAAAATTTTAAACAAATTAAAAGCTATATCCCCAGAGAGTTTTTATTACTGGTATTTCATTTCAAAAATAGAGGAACAGGAAAAATGAAAAAGCAAAAGAAAAGTGAAAAGCAAGAAATTATGTCACCTAAGGATGATCCTTATTTAATGCGAATAAACAAGGGCGAAAAGTTGTATAAATTCTTTTTCTTTCGTCCAATTGCAGGACGAGATAGACATTTTGAATATCGGATTTTAACAAAGGAAAAAAACCAATGGAAAAATAGAAATGGTTAGTTATAATTTCAAGATAGTAAATGGTATTCCACAGAAAAGCTCAATTATGAAAGCTCCCGAGATTCCGAAAAAGAAATTAGAGGAGATTATTCAAAATATGAAGGAAAAGACAAATACTGCTCCGGATGAGTTTGAGGAACTGGACCTTTCCAAATTTAAAACAATAGATGAACAGCTTAAATTTCTTAAAAAACGGGATAGAGTGGATACGATGTATATTATGTAGAAAAAAGCATTAAGGGGTGGGCTGAATATATAGGAAAAGCCTGCTTTTAATTGAGATTAATTATGCATAATTGGAAAAGCTACATCCCCTCCTCTCTCGCAGGTTTGCTTACACTTGCACAGTTCATATTGCTTTTTTTCATAAGCAAAACATATATACCTGCTCTCAGATATGTTGGCTTTGCAATATGGGCACTTTCTGCTTATTTTGGCTGGGCACCTATGTTCATATTTAAAAAGAAGGGTGGTGTAACAAAAGGACAAAGTTACCTTCATACCACAAAACTTGTGGATACTGGAGTTTATGCAATTGTCAGGCACCCACAATATGTTGCTTTACCATTATTAAATATTGCATTTATTCTTGTTGGTCAGCATTGGATTATTGTAATTTTAGGTATTGTTGCAATTCCTCTTATGCTAATTGACTTACAAAAAGCAGATAAAAATTGTATTGAAAAATTTGGGGATAAATATATTGATTATATGAAGAGAGTGCCAAGGGTAAATTTTGTTTTAGGAATTATTCGGGTGCTAAGTAAAAAAGATAATGTCAGAACTTAAATCATTCCCGAATGATTCAAGTTATGAAAGGAGCAAACAAAAATGGCTAAAAGATATGAACACACGCAAGTCGGCTACTTGATGTTAGTCGTTTTATGTATTATACTGGCATTTATGATTTTCTTTATGTCTTTTTTTGGATTTAATTTGATCGGTTTTATTGCTCTTTTGGTAGTTGTTTTAGTATTGTGGATGTTTACTAAACTAACTGTTGAGATAGATAGTGAATTTCTACGAATTAAATTTGGTGCAGGGATTATTCGTAAAAAATTTCCAATAAACGAAATTAATTCATGTAGGGAAGTAAAAAATCGCTGGTATTATGGTTGGGGAATCAGGATTATACCACATGGCATTTTGTATAATGTATCTGGACTCCTCGCAGTTGAAATTGAGATGAAAAGTGGCAAAAAATACCGTATCGGAACAGATGAGCCGGAAAAACTTGTCAAAGCAATTCAGGAATCAATAGGGACTTAACGCGATAACTAAGTTGAGAATAAAGTAAAAGTTTGTAACTAATTATATTTTGGATAACAATTTCAAAAAGGAGTAAGTAAAAATGAAAGATAACTGGCAGATATCAAATAGAGTTGCTCAAATACAAAAATCCGCAATTCACGAAATGACAAGATTATCAAAACAAAGGAGTCAAGTATGAAACTCAAAATTCTATTAATAACAGTATTACTGATTTTAACTTTCGGGTGTTCGCGACAATACAAGTTTGAAAATGGGAAGATTGTCGGAATTCAAACCATACAGGATTTGGACAAAGCTTCTGTTTTTACATTTGGGATAATGA
The DNA here is from genome assembly GCA_964398885.1 of uncultured Candidatus Cloacimonadota bacterium. GTDB lineage: Bacteria > Cloacimonadota > Cloacimonadia > JGIOTU-2 > JGIOTU-2 > JAGMCF01. The sequence goes on from CAYNOU010000059.1 coordinate 7,818, forward strand.
GTGATAACAAGGGAGATTCACCTCAAAGTTCTGAACAATTCACAAGAATGGTAAAATGGCTTGAAAACAGCAAAACAGAATTTGTAATAGGATTGGGTGACCATGTTAAAAAAGGATGGGAAAATTCATTTCTTGAATTTTTGAAACAAAACCAATGGTGGAAAAACCATTTCTATCCAAATATTGCAGACGGAGAAAATGAGTATTATGGAAAAAGTCAGGGTGATTGGGGTGCGGGAGCTCCTCTTTTGGATGTTGTTAATCTATCAAAAAAAGAAAATGTCATAATTCGTGAAAACGGGTGTGAATATTATGCTGCAATTCCAATCAATAAATACACAATTCATTTGATTCAATTACATTATTCTGACAGCCCTGAAAATGACAGTATTGCGTTTCGAGAGGATTCAAAGCAATATCTTATCAGCACTTTGAAGAATATCAATAAAGGTGAGAAAGACATCATTATTGTTGCAGCACATTCCAGAACAGGCAGTTGGATTCAACTACTTTCTGATGAAGCAGAGAAATTGGTAATGGAAAAAGCTGATCTTGTGCTTTCAGCAACAACGCATTTCTTTAAACGAATTGAAGTAGAAGGTTATGAAAACAATGGTGCTTTATGTATAAATACAGGCTCAATCACTTATCCGAATTATTGGTGTCCGGGTGGTTATGTTCAGGTGCATGTTCTAAAGAAACCTTTTGCTCTTGTTGTTCAATATATCAATGCAGATAGAACTGAAATAGAAATGCAGAATTCAGATTATGCTTATATCAAAATTATTAATGGCAAAATTTTGAAAACTGACTTTCGGGCAAAGCGTTACGAAGAAGATGTTGATAGAATTATCGGTGTTTCTGAAAAAGATTATTCAAAAGAAGAAATGAATAAAATCATGAAAGAACTTTATTTAATTGTAACAGGTGCAGACGAAGCATTTGCTCGTGCCTATAATGGACTTCCTGAAGGAGATGTTAAATATAGAGAACTCTGGAATATTTGCCCTTATAATGATGAGATATATTCTATCAAATTTACTGATGAACAAGTTAAGTCATTATTCGAAAATAAGATTCCTTTGAAAGGTAGAAAAGAAATTGAAATTGCTATGGATTCGTATAATGGAAAAAATTATATTAATAAATTGAAACTTGGTGAGAATAGCTATAAAAAGACAGGGAAACATGAAATACAAGTTTTGGCTGAATGGCTTCAAGATAATAAGTAGAAGGAAGTTGTGGTAAAAGTTTTAAGAAATTAGGTGCATTCATATTTAAACATCAATAAAATTCTTGACAAATAATTGAAAAGAAAAAAATAAACCATTAATCATAAAAAATTTTGTTGTTAAATAGAAATTAATGATATAAACATTGTATAATGAAATTTATATAAAGGATTCCAATCAATGAATCGTATTATTACATCAATTCTTTTACTTCTTTTATTTGCATCAACCCTCTTCGCTGCCAAAAAACCGGATTGGATTGAAAAGCATCCCATCAGTTCAATATATTATATTGGAATTGGTGTTGCACAAAAAGAAAAAGACAATCGAGATTATATTCAAAAAGCTAAAGATAAGGCACTAAGAGAAATTACTTCTGAAATTACAATTACAATTTCAAGTGAAGTAATAAGTAAGATTATAGAAAAATCAGGGGTGATAGAGGAAGATTTTAAATCACAGATTCGTTCAACAACTGAAGCAGCACTCGAAGGGTATGAACTCATTGATACATGGGAAGATAAAAAGGAGTATTGGGTCTATTATAGACTTTCAAAAGCCTTATATGAAGAGAAAAAGATAGAAAAAATCAATAAAGCGATAAGTCTTTCTTTAGATTTATTTTCAAAAGCGAAAGTTAATCTTAATGAGAGAAAAGTTGAAAAAGCTCTTCTCTTCTATCTGCAATCATTAAATCCTATTGCTGATTATAT
>CAYNOU010000059.1:9862-13297 GCA_964398885.1 uncultured Candidatus Cloacimonadota bacterium
TTGAAAAAGCTCTTCTCTTCTATCTGCAATCATTAAATCCTATTGCTGATTATATAGGTGAAACTCTTGAAACAAATTTTCAAGATACCACCATTTTTCTGGAAAATGAAATATATTTTTCTCTCCAAAACATTCTTGGGAATAGTGAACTGCACCCATTAACAAAAGAATTAAATGCAAAGATTGGTCAAGCTGTCAAAAAACCAGTAGAAGTTTCTGCAGTATATTTTGACAAAAATGGCAATGAGATCAAAATTAGCAATCTACCGATCACCTTTTCTTTTATAAGCGGATCAGGTGATTTGATGAAAAATATTCGCACTGATAAAAACGGTATTGGAAGATGCAAAATAAGTAAGATTTCATCACAAGATAAATTTCAAATTGTTCTGGTTAAATTGGATATTTCCAGTTTATTACCCCAAGATAGTACATCAATAATTTATAGAGATATTATCAAAAGCTTGCCAATTCCAAATGCAAAGATCATTCTTAATGTTTCAGGATTATCAATATTCATAGATGCACTAGAATTAAATTTTGGAAAACAGATGGATGTTCCCTATATAGAACCAAAAGTGAAAGAAGTATTATCTGAAAGTGGATTTATTTTTGTAGATGAAATCCACGATGCTGATTTTATGTTGAAGATAAATGCCCAATCAAGAGAAGGCTCAAAACTCTATAATATGTATTCTGCTTTTGTTGATGTAACAGTATCTATAATTGATGTGTGCTCCGGTGATGAGATTAACAAAATTTCATTGAGTAATATAAAAGGGATTGACCTTGATAATAATAAAGCTGGATTGAAAGCTTTTGAACGTGCAGCTCAAAAGGTATCCAAAGAAATTCTACCAATACTACTTCCATAGACGAATGATTAAATAATTTGATAAAAAATTTACATATTTTTGGGAGTCATTTATGAAAAAAGTTATCTTATTTTGCTTATTTATTTTTGTCCTTTTGTCACCGCTTTGCGCTATAGAAAAATTCTACAATTATTATGATAATGGTTTAGAATTTATGGAAAAAGGGGATTGGCTTCGAGCAATCGAGGAATTCAAAAGTGCTGCTTCTCTGGAATTTGAGGATAAGAAGAAAAAACGAACTTATGGAACGCGGTTTATCAAATATTTTCCTCATCGAGAAATGGGAATTGCATACTATAATTTGGGTGAATTTGAGAATGCTAAGAAAGAATTAGAACTTTCTTTAGCTTATAAGAAATCCAAACTAGCAGAAGAATATCTTCAAAAATTGGGAGAGGGAGGGATTCCAATTATCTCTTTAATAGATCTTGAAAAAGAAAGGCTTGAACTCGAAAGGCAACAGAAATTGATAGAAGAAGAAAAAAAACTTGCAAAAGAAAAAAAAGCAAAGGAAGAATTAGAAAAGAGAGAAATAGACCTTGAAAAGCACAGAAAAGAAATTGAAAGAAAGAAGTTAGAAGAAGAGAAAAAACGAGCATTAAAGAGTTCCATTATTCTTGCAGAAAAATTAAATTACGATACTTCAAGTATTCCTCAGGTAGGCTCACGACTTTCTGTTGCAGTGCTTCCTTTTGAATTTAAAGGTGAAGCTGAAGATATTGAATTAACTGCCACTGAAAAATTAATCACACAATTAGTTAACTTGCGAAGATTCAAAGTAATAGAGCGTGGGGCAATGGATAAGATTATGGAAGAACAAGCCTTTGGGATATCCGGTATGGTTGATGAAGAAACAGCAGTTGAAGTGGGAAAATTAGCTGGAGCTGATGTTATCATTTTAGCAAGTATTTACATCGTACCTGATTTTGGAAAGGTGAGTGCGAGAGGAATTAATACTGAGACAAGTGAAGCAATTGTCGCAAAAGAAGTTCAAACGAATAATCCAGATTTAAAAGGCATCGAAGAACTTATTGAAAATTTAGCAATTATGATTTATAATGATTTACCTATAGTTGAAGGCTTGATTGTTCAGGAAGATGAGGAAAACATTTATATTGATATTGGGAGTAATGCTGGTGTCCGTAAAGGAACAAAATGTGTCATCTTTCGTGAAGGAAAAGAGATCATACATCCTGTTACGAAAGAAATAATCGGTAAGAAAGTTACAAAACTGGGGGAATTGGTCATAACTCATGTGCAGGAAAAAATGTCTATTGCAAAAGTAGTTGAAAAAGAAGGAACGATTGAAGTGGGTGATAAAGTTGTTGTGAAATAATTCTCTGTTGAACTCTAATCATTCAACCAATTGATTTAGGAGATTCCTGCGAATGAGACATTCACTAAAAAGTTGTTAAAAATTATGGAAACCAATCACTTAAAATAAGACATTTAATCAACTATGAGATCTGCAAAATGAGCAATTTTACTTCATCTGTCATTCCCGTGAAAACGGGAATCCAATTAAATAAAGGGTTTTGGATTCCACATCAAGTGCGAAATGACAAGCAAATGCTATTTTGCAGAACTCATTTAATCAACTACAAAAGGAGAAAAAAATGAACATTAAAAAAATTGTTTTCTGTCTGTCATCTATTATATTATCTGCAGTATGCGTAATTCATGCTCAGAATATTAATTGGAATTTGACTGGTGCAGGTGCAAGAGCAGCAGGTTTTGGTGGAGCATTCATCGGGCTTGCGGATGATGCAACTGCCATTAGTTGGAATCCAGCCGGGCTTACACAGCTTGAAAGAGCTGAAGCATCAATAGTTTCTCGTTTCATTTCAGATACATATGAATACGAGTTAATTGGACGTGAAATAAGCTTAGGTTCAGACCATTTCATACTGAATTTTTCAAGTGCTGTATACCCCTTTCAGTTCGGAGCTCAAAAGATAGTTGCTGCTATCGCATATCAACGTCAGCTTGATTTATATACCAAATGGGATTTAACTGAATCAGGCGGCTCAGAAGGTGAGATAACAGGCGGTGCAAATACCCTTATAATGGGGTTGGGTGTACGGATTTTCCCAATTATTTCAGTTGGTGTTTCATCAAATATATGGACGGGAACTTTAAATTCTGAAGTAATAGAACAAGGAATTCCTTGGGAATACGAAGAAACTTTCTCAGGATTTAATTTTACCACAGGTTCAATGATTGATTTATCATTGTTAGAAAATCCTATACCAATCAAAATAGGTTTAGCTATAAAAACACCATTTGATTTAGAAGGTGATTATGGAGAGGCTACTGAAACTATTGAGATGCCCTTAATGCTTGGTGTCGGAACTTCTTTTCGTTTGGGAGAAAATCTGACGATTGCGTGTGACTATGAAACAAGAGCATATAAGGATAAGAAAATAACTGATTCTGATGGAGGGGAAGACACTTTGAGTTATCATAACCTCAATCAAATACGAGTAGGGGGTGAATACCTAATGATAACTGATTTTGCAGTAATTCCTTTACGAGCTGGATTCCAAACATATCCAACAAC
>CAYNOU010000059.1:13397-14636 GCA_964398885.1 uncultured Candidatus Cloacimonadota bacterium
AATCTCTGTATTTAATATAGGTTTGAGATTCTTCCCTACCACTCAGAATAACAATTTTATTGCAAAGACAATTTGGAATCGCTATACTAATAAAATAGAATTCATTTATTCATCTTCACTATCAAAGTTACGAAAGCGGAAAGGAGAATATTCATCTGACCCTAAAACTTAAGTTATTTTTATATAAACTGAATTTTGGTGAGAATAGATATAAAAAGACAGGGAAATATGAGGTTCAAATATTAGAAGAATGGATTATAAGCCATTAGAATTTTGAAATACATATTTACTATGAAATCGAAGAAAAACATAAAGAACATTTCTCAAATCAGGAAAATTACTGGAATAGGAATTATAGTAAATATAGGCTTAGCTGGTTTAAAATTTATAGTTGGTTATTTAGGTGCCAGCCAGGCAGTCATTGCAGATGCTTTTCATAGTATATCCGACCTGACTACTGATTTTGCTGTTATTTTTGGTGTGAAGTATTGGTCTGCACCACCAGATGAGAATCATCCTTATGGACATAGAAGGATTGAAACATTGATTACTGCTGCAATCGGTATTGCTCTTGCTCTTGTTGCTTTTGGATTAGGATATAAAGCTCTTACAACAATTCGTGAAGTTCATATCCAACAAACGAAATGGATAGCAATTTTGGGACCTTCTATTTCTATCATATTTAAGGAAATATTGTATAGATTGACCGTTATTGTTGGTACTCGTGTAAAATCGTCAGCAGTTATCGCAAATGCATGGCATCACAGGTCGGATGCTTTGAGCTCATTACCAGCATTATTAGCTGTTGCGGCATCTTCTCTAAATCCGAATTGGGCTTTTGTTGACAATATTGGCGCATTGATAATTTCAGCTTTTATTTTAAAAGTCTCATGGGATATTATTCGTCCAGCATTATCTGAACTCACTGATAGGGGAGCATCAATAAAAGACAAAAATCTCATAAAAAACATAGCTATGGGTATTAATGGTGTGAAAAATGTTCATGCCATCCGCACTCGTAAGCTTGGTTCAAATTTGCATGTTGATCTTCATATTTTAGTTGACTCCGAAATCTCTGTTCGAGATGGTCATGATATTTCGGAACAAGTAAAAAAAGAACTTATAAAAAACGGACCACAAGTAATTGATGTCGTTGTTCATACTGAACCTGATGAAAAGTAATTTTACTTGTCTTAGTTTAATTGAAAAAAGATATATTCTCGTCTCTGTAAATCCTAA
>CAYNOU010000059.1:14736-17067 GCA_964398885.1 uncultured Candidatus Cloacimonadota bacterium
TTTACAACTATTTTAATATTTTTTAGTGAAGTAATAATATTTGGTTCTACTTCAAAATGTATAGGTAACTAATAAGGATCTTTCATATAGAATTTCTTGTAAAGGAATGCTGAAACGAGTCCCGTGTAATCCCCGATCTAATCGGGGAGAAGCGTTTTATATTACACGGGACGAACTTTCAGCCTTGTAGCATTTGCGAAAAGTTTACCCCGACAGGTCGGGGTTCGTTTTCGCACTCCGAATAGATTATTTTAAAAAACAGAGGATTTAATATTAAGTTTCTCTACCGATAGTTTTTGCAAGAGAGCCTAATATTTAATATAGCCTTTATAACCGCAAAACTTAAGTTGTTGAATATAAACTGTATCTTGGTGAGGATAGATATAAAAAGGCAGGAAAGTATGAGGTTCAAATATTGATGGAATGGCTTAAAGAGAAAAGGAATCAAAAGTAATGCTCGGAATTAGAATCCTCAATACAATTATTCTGATTCCTAAAAGTGCTATTATAAACCTGATAATTTCTCTTTAATGTTTTTGATTGGGTATGACGACTTCGTGTGTATGCGAAGTTGTGGAGCTAAGCGGAGCAATTTGGATAAGCGTAAGCAAACCGCATACACTGTGCTCCATCGTTTAGAATTCAATAAAATAAACTAATTCCTCATCAATTTTTTCAAGGTCTAATAGTACTTTCTCTCTTCTTGGCTGTCCGCCAGCATTTCTAAAATCTCGCTGGAATGAACCACATTTAACTAAAGTATCATCTGTTATTATGATAAAAGAAATCTGTTGTAAATCAAATGAAACTTTTCTTATTCTTGACCAAGCCCCTCTCTTTATCCTTTCTATCTCATATTTTGATTTTCCACCCTTCAATGCCTCATGCCATTTTTGAAATGTTCTGTCCTCATCATTATATAAAACTTTTCCAAGAGCAAGAATTAAACCGACTGCTCCGTAATCTTTAATTCCATTCGCCGTTGCTTCACTATCATTAACAATAATTTGATGGCTGCTTGTATTCATAGCATGAGCCTTGAAATCCCAAGGGATATTTTTAAAAGCATCAAACTCAACTTTGCCGTATCTTGGTCCAGGAATCTCCATAATACTTGATAAATATCTTTCACACAGAAATTGAAAATAAAATCCTATCCATTCCATTTGCTTCCAATGAGGAAAATCCGCTTTTTTCATTTCTAAGATAGAGTTCCTACCATCCCATAATTTAGGTATGCCTTTTAATCTTTTACCAATCTGTTTAACATTTTTTAAATAAGTCATTTTGCTCTCTCCATATCTTTCTTTTCCGCTATCAAATAACTTTAATAAAGGCTGGGTATGAATCTTATACTTCTCTTTAATTCTGTACAAATCTTTCTCTAATCTTTCTTTTGCAAATTCATAATATTCTTTCACAATCTCAAATCCAATATATTGTCGGTTTAGCATCTTACTAACTACAGCCACTTGACCAGAACCTAAAAATGGATCTAAAACGATATCGCCTTTTTCGCTTGAATACATTAATATTTTCTTTATTAACTCAGCAGGTAATTTTGTAGGAGTTTTTTGATCGCCTGTCCAATATTCTCTTTTTATTATCCAAACATCTTCTTTATCCCTATAATGTAGACTTCCCCCTCTCTCACTTTTAGATTCCTTATTATACCGAGAATAAGGGAAAAATTTTCTTTTTTTGTCATTTTTACATACATAAAGACAATGATAATGAGAAGTCACATATTTTCTTTTAGTCACAACTCCAAATTGGTATTTCCAAATAATATGATTTATAGTTATAAAACCTGTCTCATTAATTGCTATTAAAATATCCTTCAGATTATTCCATCCTGAGAAAACATACATACTCCCGGATTCTTTAAGTATCCTGTATACTTCCCTCATCCATCTAACAGTAAAATCATAATATCTTTCTTTGGAAATTTCATTATATCCTTCCAGAACTCTGGACGATGTCCTATGATAATTACTTCTCTTTGCCTTAAAATCTATAGCAAAAGGTGGATCTGTTATAACCAGATCTATTGTATTATCTGTAATATATTCCATTCCTTCTATGCAATCCATGTTATAGATTTTATTGAATTCTAAGTTTTTCATATCTCCATTTCCTCATAAACGATGGCATAAAACGATCAATGCGCTACGACAAAAAGTGTCGTGTATCTGCCTAATTTAGCATTGTATACGACATATGTCATATATTTCATTTTCATTTTTTTATTTTACAATTATCTTGTCAATGAAAACTGATTTTGCCAATAATCACTTGCCATAAATTAATCATACATATCTTCTTTAGAAA
>CAYNOU010000060.1:0-16047 GCA_964398885.1 uncultured Candidatus Cloacimonadota bacterium
ACAATATCAGTTAATAACTGTTGTCGTCTATCTAAAGGATTAAAAGTATCTTCATTCACTTGAAGGATTTTGTCTATTTCTGCTCTCATTTGCATCTTGATTTTATCTATTTCTTGCTGCAGAGCCACTAATTCTGGGTGTTCAGCCGTATACACTTTTTTGGTAAGAAAAATAGCAAGCCTACTTTCATTCTCAATTAATTTTTGTCTCAGTTGTTCTATGACTGGTGATGAGATTGACACTACTTCTTCACCTAAAGCTGCATCTAATTTAGTTAATTTTGATTTTAAGTAATTAAGTTTTTCCCCAGCCACTTGCAAGTCAGTTTGGGCAATACTCAATTCAGCCTCAAATTCAACCATATTCTTAATCATTTCTTGCGTTTCTTCAGAAAGAGAAAAAACCTCATGCTGAATCTTATATCCGCGCAAATCTTCTTCGGAAAATGCGAGTTTTTTAGATGTAATATCTAACTGATTTTCTAAAAATACTCTCACATTGGTGACTTCAGCTCTTTCATATTTAAGATTTTCTTCCTGGTAACTATCAATTACTCCACTGACAGCAGTTTGTGCTTCTAATGGACTTATGGATTTATAGCTAATATCAATTATATCAACTTCTCTTCCAGAAGAAACATCTATTCCTCCAGCCAAAGCTCTTTCCGGGTTCGTTACTGCAAGGATTGGAAAACTTGCTGCTTCTGGATTTCGTCTCAATTTTTCAATAGCACCTTTCATAATAGGTGTGCTTTTTACTACTTCAATCTGGTTATTTAAGTCATTCCTTCCAAACCCGCCAGTTGAGAAGAAAAGGTCGGTCTGTTTCTTTAACTCAAGCAACACTTTTCCTGAGCTTTCATATATCCTTGGAGCTCGGATTGTATAAAATACAGTCGCACTAACAACAACTAAGAAAGTAATAACTATTAACCATCTATGTTGTAGAGTGATTCTTAAATAATCTTTTAGCTTAATTTCTTGTTCTTGTTCTATATATGGTTCCATTTTTAATCTCTTATAATTATTTTTTTATTTAACCTTTAATATTCAAATATATGTTATAAATGCTTAAGACGACTGCAATTTTTGATAGAAAATCCGTAACTTTTGCCACACCATAAAAGACAGTTCCAGAAACAATTATTGTATCGCCCGGCATTAATACAGGTATACTACTTTTATCCCCAGTATCTAAAAATTTCTTCATATTGATCCAGATTACTTCATTTTCTCCGCCATTCAAACTTGGCCTTACTATTCGGATTTTAGATAATTTTGCATCTTCTGTGGGACCACCTGCTAAAGAAAGCAGTGCCAAAAGGTCAGTATCATCTGGAACGATATACAAGCCGGGTTTTCTAACTCTACCCCAAATATAAGTATAGATTCTGAGCTGCTCCACATCACCCATAGTTCCTGAATATGTATATGCAGAAGTACTCGGAGGTGCCGAAGGAGTTACACTGGTCTGTGCATTTACAATTCCAAATAATAAAATAAGAAAAATGATAATAAAAATAATGCGTTTCATAATAAACTCCATTTTAATTGTATAAAATATGTAGGCGTGAGTATTTTAGTCAAATTTATCGTAATTGTTTTTAGAAAAAAGTTATTCTTCTTTCTTCTGATTCGGAACCACCAACACCATCAAATGCATCTATACGCCAGATATATATATAACCCGGAATAAGTCCTAAATCTAAAGGGACAATATTACAACGCAATTCATTGATATCCTGCGCACATTGTAGATTATAATCTTGATCAAAAAAAAGAATACGATATGAGTAATTTGGTGGTCCAGACCATGAAAATGTTATTGTATCATCTATGCTGGATACATAATCATCATTTGGACTTTCAAGCCCGGGTTTATCTATTAATCTATATGACACGGTATCAGAATTAGTAAAGTTACCAGCTTCATCATAAGGAACGATAAAATAAAACCAGGTTTGCTGAATAATAGTCGCCACACCTTCAAATGTATCCACAAATTGAGTAGAGTCTCGCTGATAAGGAATTGTAGCAATTAATACAGTGTCCTCAGGGTTCTGGGCTCCATAAAAATATCTATACATATCTATATGATGAATATCGGGGTCCTTTTTTAATTCATCGCCCCATTGAATTTTCATCCAATTGTAATCAAGATTTCCAGATTGTACAGCATCAATACCATTATCTTTGTCGGTATATGCACATCCAGATGGATCACCGGGATCACCAAGATGAGGAATTAAATGCACTTTTGAGGGTGGAATAGTATCTTTTTGCTCTGGTTCATCATAACTGCAACACAGAAAAGCAAATAGAATTATCAAAAAAGAAATAATTGTAGATGTTTTCATAGAAACTTTTTAAATGTTTAAGAAATTTTGTGTCAACATTTTTAACAATAAACCTTTTCTTAATTTGTAGCAAACCAATATATTAATAGAAAAAAATTGACTAAAATAAGTCATATCTCCTTTTGGATGACATAATAAGTTTATTTCTCTGTTAGCTGGAGGTTAAATGGAATATCCTTTCAAAGAGATTGAGAGAAAGTGGCAGAAAATTTGGGAGCAGAAGAGATTATTTTATGTAAACGAGCAGGACAATAGGCCAAAATATTATCTGCTCTCTATGTTTCCATATCCATCTGGAACGCTTCATATGGGACATATTTCCAACTACTCAATTGCAGATGCTATTGCTCGTTTTAAAATAATGAACGGATATAAAGTACTGCAGCCAATGGGATATGATGGATTTGGAATGCCAGCAGAAAATTGTGCAATTGAGCAAAATTCACATCCTAAAATTACTACCTATCAAAACATTGCGAAGATGCGTAGTCAATTTAAAGCAATTGGATTCGGGTATGATTGGGATAGAGAATTCGCTACTTGTGATGAGGAATACTATCGCTGGAATCAGTGGATTTTCCTGAAAATGTATGAAAAAGGACTTGTTTATAAAAAATCATCATTTGTAAATTGGTGTCCGCACTGTAAGACGGTTCTGGCAAATGAACAAGCAGAACATGGATATTGTTGGCGGTGTGATACTAAAGTTATTCAAAAAGAAGTGGAACAATGGTTTATTAAAATCACTAACTATGCAGAGGAACTTTTAGACCATTCTAAACTTGGCAAGTGGCCCCAGAGGGTTATAACTATGCAGAAAAATTGGATTGGAAAAAGTTATGGTATAGAAATATTTTTTACACTTGAAGGCAGTGAAGAAACTATTCCAGTATTTACAACTCGCCCAGATACAATTTTTGGTTGCACATATATGGTTCTGGCTGTAGAACACCTACTTGTCAAAAAGTTAAAGATAGAGAGTCAATATGAAGAAGAGATTGATAAATTTGTTAATAGAATAATAAACAAAAATAAAATCTTACGCACAGCTGAGGATACGGAAAAAGAGGGAATTTTTACTGGCAAGTATGCAATCAATCCAGTAAATGGCAAAAAAATTCCAATATGGATTGGGAATTATGTTGTTATGGATTATGGCAGTGGTGCTGTAATGTGCGTACCAGCACATGACCAACGAGATTTTGAATTCGCAAAGAAATACAATCTGCCAATAAGAATTGTTATTCAGAATTGGGATAAAACCCTAAAATTGAAAGAAATGAAAGAAGCTTATATTGATGATGGAATAATGAGTAATTCAGAGCAATTTGATGGGATGAAAAGTAGAGATGCAATTGATATGATATCGGAATGGATGGAACAAAAAAATATCGGGAAGAAAACAGTTAATTATCATTTGCGTGACTGGGGAATTTCAAGACAAAGGTATTGGGGAACTCCTATACCAATTATTTATTGTGATAAATGTGGAGTGATACCTGTGCCGGAAAATCAATTGCCTGTCAAACTCCCTGAAAATGTTCAAGTTGGAACAACTACACAAAATCCACTTAAAACTGCATCTGATTTTGTTAACACAACCTGTCCAAAGTGTGGAGGACCTGCAAAGCGTGAAACAGACACAATGGATACTTTTTTTGATTCTTCATGGTATTATGCTCGTTTCTGCGACCCGAAAAATGACAAAATGCCATTTGACAAGGATATTGCTGCACATTGGCTTCCAGTAGACCAATACATTGGCGGTATTGAGCACGCTTGTATGCATCTGCTTTATGCCAGATTCTTCCATAAATTTTTGAGGGATATTGGATTGGTTTACACAGACGAGCCATTCACGAATCTTCTTACTCAAGGAATGGTTACTAAAGATGGTGCAAAAATGTCTAAATCCAAGCATAATGTAGTTGACCCTCAGTACATCATTGATAGGTATGGCTCGGATACGGTACGGGTTTTTATGCTTTTTGCCTCTCCACCAGAAAAGGATGTAGAATGGAATGACGAAGGAGTTAAGGGTGCTTTCCGTTTTCTGAATCGTATCTGGGTGCTGGTTTCTGAGAAAAAAGATTTTCTCAAGCATTGTCCTCAAAATTATGATGAAGAAACAGAAATCTCTCAAGCTTTAAAAAAACTAAGATACAGCACTCATCATACAATAAAGAAGGTTACAGAAGATATTGAAGATAGGATGCAATTCAATACAGCAATTGCAGCAATTATGGAACACCTTAATAATATTACAAGTTTTAAGATTGATGAAAACAGTTCGCGTGTTGAAAAAGCTATTTATAGAGAGTCTATCGCTGTTGTTCCAAAACTCTTATCACCTTTTGCACCTCATTTAGCAGAAGAAATATGGGAGATGCTTGGTAACAAACCATCAATTTATGAGTCCGGATGGATTTCATATAATGAGAAATTCTTAATTAAAGATGAAATATTGTATGTCATTCAGATTAATGGCAAAATAAGAAGCAAGATAACGGTTGGATTAAATACTTCAAAAGAAGAAGTAGAGAAACTGGCATTATCTGATAAAAAGGTTCGTTCATATATTGGAGGAAAAGAGATAAAAAAAGTGATTATTGTGCCAAAAAAGTTGGTTAGTATTGTTGTGAAGTAGTTAACTGGTAAATTAGTAAATTAGTTAATTTGTAAATTGTGAGCTGGCATTGGACAGATTGATATTAACTCATTATATCAGTGTGAATCGGTGGAAATCGGTGGCTATTCATTATAAAAAATCTCTTGGTCAGCATTTTTTTGGTTGACAAAAATATTGAAGATGAGGAAACTTATTTAGATATGGTTTAGGATTTTCCGAAGGAGGATTAATGGTTAAATTAAGTATTATTGTAGAAAAAGGCGAACAGGGTGGATATATTGCCAATTGTCCTGAACTAAAGGGATGTTGGACACAAGGGGATACACTGAAAGAGTTAGCAAAAAATATTGCTGAGGCTGTTTCTGGCTCTCTGGAATCAAGAATAGAGAAATCTTTTAGAAGTGGTATCAAAAGGAGAAAAGAGATAATAGGAGGGCATCCCATTCCTCTTACTATTTCCTTATAGAATTTCTTATGTCCAGACTCCCAATTGCTGACGGTAAGAAACACATAAAGGCATTCAAGAAATTGGGATGGCAGCTAGACCGTATAAAAGGAAGCCATTACATTTTGGCAAAAAAAGGATGTGAAGCAATTCTTTCCATACCTGTTCATGGAAGTAAGCCGTTGGATACTGGACTTTTGAAGGGACTACTTAGAGATGCCGAGATAAATGTTGAAGAATATTTGAGAGCATTCTATGGTAGAAAATACATAAAGTAGTATAGACAAACTTTATGCTTCAGAAAAAATCTCTTGGTCAGCATTTTCTTATAGACAAAAATATTGCTGAAAAAATTATCCGTTTGGCAGATATCTCAGAAGATGATACTGTTTGGGAGATAGGTCCTGGCAGTGGAATTTTAACAGAAAAACTATTAGATAGATGTGGCAAGCTCTTTGCTTTTGAGATTGATAAAAAGTGGTTTGAGTTTCTAAAAGAAAAATTTTCAAACCCTAAACTGCTTCTCATAAACAAAGACATTCTTGATGTTGATTTTTCTAAGTATGCTGATAATGAACGGGTAAAAATTGTTGCTAATCTTCCTTATCCGATAACTTCTCCGATAATTTTCAAGTTCATTGATAATAGGGAGTTATTCTCATCAATTACAATTATGATTCAAGATGAGGTTGCAGATAGAATAGTTGCAAGACCAGGCTGTAAGGATTATGGAAGATTGTCTATAAAAGTGCAATTTTACTTTAATACGAAAAAATTGTTTAAGATTCCACCTTATCTCTTCAGGCCTAAACCGAGGGTAACATCTGCTGTGATTCAATTTATTCCTAAAAGGCAAATTCCAAATGTATCAGATGAAAGTCTCCTTTGGCAAATCATTGACCATACATTTCAACATCGTCGCAAAATGTTGAGAAGCAGTTTGAGAACCTATTTAAATAAGACAGATTACCAGATTCTTATGCAAAACAAAGATTTTGATTTTTCAAGAAGACCTGAAGAATTAGGAAGAGAAGAATTTATTTCCTTGACAGATTTATTAACACAGAATTACTAATTCTTAAAAATTTAAGAAGGAGAAAAGATGAAAAAAGTAGGTAAAGTATTACTCTGGATTTTTGCGATTATAGGAATTTTAGTCGTAATTTTTACTATTGTGGTAGTTAAGTCCATACCTATAAGAAAGAAAGTTGCAATAGAGCCTAACACCTATCTGGAACTTTCACTTGGTGGCTTACATCATGATTATAATGAATATGAAGGAATTTTCTTTATGAAAGAGAAACTTTCTATCGGTGAAATTTGCAGGAGGCTTGATGCAGCCAAACAAGATGCCCATATTAAAGGTATAATTCTTAAACCTGAATTTTACATAGGTGATTGGGCTCTTACTAAAGAGTTGCATGATAAATTGTTAGAATTCAAAAAATCAGGCAAAAAGATTTATGCATATATTAATCTAACAATTGATAAAGGGTATTATCTCGCATCAGTTGCCGATTCTATATTTTTAAATCCCTCGTCTTCAGCTGGAATTGCGTTATCAGGAATTGGTGTTGAAATAAATTTTTATAAAGGGTTTTTTGATAAAATTGGGATTGAATTTACTGTAATGCATCAAGGTAAATACAAAGGTGCCTATGAAACATTCAGTAGAAAGACAATCTCAGAGCCATTGCGCGAGAACTTAACCAACTACATTGATGAAATTTACGACATTTATATGGGGCAACTTGCTAAAAACAGAAAATTCTTCGATAATAAGTTAAAAAATATTATGGAGGAGAGAAAAGAATTTTTAATTTCGGGTCAAACTGCTCTAGATTTGAAATTAGTAGATGCTTTAAGTTATGAGAATGAATTTAGAGATGTGGTGGTCAAAAATAATCATTTAGTAAATTTTGAGGATTACACCAGGAAAACTACGACCCTCTCTTCAGACAAAATTGCTGTTATGTATGCTCAAGGTGGAATTGTGATGTCAGATACCGATAGGAGATTTAGTAGCGACTATCGCATAATTACAGAAGAGAACATTGGAAAAGAATTAAAAAGAATTCCAAAAATGAAATCTGTAAAAGCCTTAGTCCTCAGAATTGATAGTGGTGGAGGTAGCGCATTAGCATCTGATATTATCTTTGATTATATAGAGAAAGTAAATGCAAAGATGCCTGTGGTAGTATCTATGGGTAATATGGCAGCTTCTGGAGGATATTGGATTTCCTGTGGTGCTGATTATATCTTTGCTCAACCTAATACCATAACTGGTTCAATTGGAGTTGTTGGTTTAGTCCCAAATTGGCAGAAACTTCGGGAATGGGCAGATATTAATACATATCAGATAAAGCGAGGAAAATATGCAACCTTTTTCTCACCTAATTTCGCACCATCAGAGGATGATAAGAAATCTTTAAATCTTATGATGAAAGATGTGTATATCGCATTCAAAGAAAAGGTGGCAAAAAATAGAAATATGTCATTGTCTAAAGTTGAGGAAGTGGCACAGGGAAGAATTTGGACAGGAATTGATGCGGTAGAAAACGGTCTGGTGGATGAGCTCGGCGGTCTTGATAATGCTATTGCTAAAGCTGCTGAATTAGCTCATATTAAAACTTATTCTGTGCTTGTTTTACCTACCAAGAAAGGGTTGCTTGATATAATAAAAGAAGAAAAACTGTTTAATGTTGAGACTATTGTCGATTTATACCTTAAGAATGCTAATCCCAATATTTTTAAAGATATTGTTGACCAGAAGGATTTAATTAAGATGGCAACCCAGGAGCCAGTTCAGTTGATTATGCCGTATAGGATAGATGTGAATTGATTTATTTTGTATTTTTTACTTTCCCCAATCTGGAGATTGGGACTCCATAAGGTTACCAAAGTTTCAGAATAAAAAGGGCAAGCGATAAATAACCTTGCCCTATTTTTTATAACTACCCTTTGATAGTTTCATCTCAGCAAAAGCATTTTTTTAATTGGTGAATTTTTGATGCTCAATCTATAAAAATATATTCCGTTTGGCAATCTCTTACCATTCTCATCTTTTCCATCCCATACAACCTCAATATTTTTACCTTTTACCTTTTGCCTTTTGAATTGTTTCACCAATTGCCCTTTTACATTATAAATTTTTATCCGTGTCTGTTCGTGTGCGTTCGTGGCTAAATTAAACGATATTGTAGTGGATCTGCTGAAGGGGTTAGGATAGTTTTGATATAATGCAGTAACTCTTACAGGTCTATGTGGTTCATCAACATCAAATCCCTGCCATTCATAAGCCCCCATATCTATAATACCATTATAGATTCTTGGATTTCCATCCAAATCAAATTCCGGAAGATTAAGCCCGGTTGTATCTGGTATGCCAGTATTTATACAGGGAGAGCCTGTAGTTAGATGGAAATTGCCATTTTCAGGGTCAGCAAATAATGGGTTTGAATTTATATTTCCTTCGCCTGTCCATCCGCCTCGTATATCTGAATAGGTCACTGATACATTTGAATCAGGGTCATCTACATAAATTTCATGTGTATATTCATTCCAGAGGATGCAATTCACTAGACTAATATTGGAAAAAAAACTATAAATTCCACCAGCATCACCACCCTCTGAAATATTTCTGCTAATTGTAATATTAACTAAATCCATAATAGAATGACTACAATAGATACCATTACTAAATTGATTAGCGCTATTCTCATTGATAAGAACATTCTTTAAATTAACATTAGAATTACTATAACATTCAATCGCACCACCATTATAACCAGAATTTCCAGTTATAATAACATTTACCAATTTTGGGCTTGCATTCCCACAGCGAAATCCGCAACCAGTGTTATCACTTATAGTAACATTTGTAAGAATTATGTTAGAGTAACCTCCACAGGAAATTCCACCAGCATTTTCATTGGCTGTATTATTGCTGATAGTAACATTGGTTAACCTTGCGCTTGAGTTATCCCCACAGCAAATTCCTGCTCCGCTTTGCTCAGAAGTATTGTTACTAATAATTACATCATTTAAACAAGGACTGGAATTATCATAACAATAAATACCGCCGCCGCCACCCATACCAGTAGTATTTCCAATAACATTAACACTATCTATGTTTGGGCTGGAATTGCCCCAGCATAACAGACCACCGCCAGTAAAAGTAGCAACATTATTACTTATAGTAAGATTATCCAAATTTGGGCTGGAGTTCTCACAGCGAATTCCACCACCAAAAGTTGTATAACCATTCTGGATGGTCATATTTTTGATGGAAAAATTATTATCGTCCCTGCCAAATAAAATACCATACAAGCCTTCACCATCAAGAATAGTAGAAACCTCATCTTCTCCTTTTAATGAAACATAACTTCTACAATTCAATGGAAATATTTCTTCTGTTTGAGAAAAGGCGTATATCCCATTTGCCAGGTAAATTGTATGTAGATTTGTCACATCCGGAGCAATCTTCACGAATGCATAGGAAATTGTCTTCAAGGGTTCATTAGGTGTTAATCCACTATTATTATTAGAACCACCAGGACTTACATACAGATCCTGATTTACCGGTTCTACTTTGCCATTAAGTATATCAAAAGTAAAATAATCAATTGGAGAAGCAAAATAATCATCAGGTTGTAATACAGTAAAAGTATCTACAATTACATTAATGACAGGACAATTATAATTAGCATTTAAGTCATTTACTACACCTCCATAATTTAAGTATATATTACACCGATTTTCAGTATCAAAGCTTATTGATGAGTTATCTAAAGCAATGCCACCACAATACTTTGCAGTATTTTCAGTAATAGTAACAGCAGTTAAACTCGGAGTAGAATTATCCAAGTATAATGCCCCTCCATTTGATGATGCAGTATTTTCACTGATAGTAACATTGTCTAAATCTGAATTAGAATTACTACATAAAATTCCACCACCATAACAAGCACTATTTCCAATTATAATAGCATTAGATAAACTTAAGACGGAATTATCCACACAACAAATCCCACCACCCGCATAATTAGCAGAATTTTGGGTTATAGTAATATTTGCTAAACTCAGACTGGAATTATGATTACAGTAAATCCCACCACCATAATTACCAGAAGCACTATTTTCACTAATTATAACATTATTTAAATTCAGATTGGAACCAAGATTGAAGATTCCGCCACCACAATCAGCACTATTTCCAACAATTTCCACATTTTCCAAACCTGAGTTAGAGTATTCATAATAAATTCCGCCACCACGAGCATCTTCCGCATTGTTGTCGCTGATGGTTGCATTAACTAAATTTAGAGTAGAATGACTACAGAAAATTCCAGCACCACAGGGAATGGACCTTTCTTTGCCCGGGTCACCCTCTTTACATAGGGCAAAATTTTTGCTATTCACTTTATTGTAATGTATAAAATCAGAATCCAGAAAAGGATTATCAACTTTTGAAGGATTGTTTGTATATGAAAAGATCTCTTCCAGTTTTTTACTGTCTATACCATAAAGAAACCTCTCCTCAGCATTTGGAAAAGCATAACCCTTATCAAAAAAATTACCATTCGCAGTGATAGTAATATTTTGTAAACTCATACTGGATTCATAGCAATAAATTCCACTGCCAATCGAAGCATCTCCATTCTGAATTGTCATATTTTCTACAGAAAGACTGCTATCATTTCTACAGAGTAAAACACCTCTTAGTCCTTCACCATCAAGAATAGTAGAAACCTCATCTTCTCCTTTTAATGAAACATAACTTCTACAATTCAATGGAAATATTTCTTCTGTTTGAGAAAAGGCGTATATCCCATTTGCAAGATGGATTGTATGTGGGATTGTCTCATTAGCAGAAATCTTTATTAACGCATAAGAAATTGTCTTTAGAGCTTCATCAGGAGTCAAACCACTATTGTTATTAGAGCCATCAGGACAGACATATAAGTCCTGATTAACAGGTTCTACTTTGCCATTAAGAATATCAAAGGTAAAGTTATCAAGTGGGTATGCGAAATAATCATCTGGCTGTAATACAGTAAAAGTATCCACAATGACATCAATAACAGGACAGTTATAATTAGCATATAAATCGTTTCCGGAACCAGCATAGTTCAAGAATATATTGCAGCGATTAAGAGCACTAAAACTCAGGCCGGAGTTATCATTACAATAAACTCCGCCACCAAACAACAATGCAGTATTTTCACTTATGGTAACATCCTCTAAACTAGGACAGGAATTATCATCACAGTGAATTCCGCCACCATACTGAGAAGTATTATTATCGTAGATTGTTACGCTGATTAAACTTGGGCTGGAATTATCACAAGAAATTCCTCCTCCATAAGAAGCATAATTATTTATAATTAGACAATTCATTATTAAAATGTTGGAGGAGTTTTCAAAATAAAGAGCTCCTCCTTTTCCAGAAGCCTTTCCATATTCCAGTTTGCAATACACAATCTTTGAGCTATCCTGCCCGTTTGTATCTGTATCGTAAAATCTTAAGCTGTGCCAGCCTGCCAGAGTATCCTGAGCAGTAAATATAATTGAGTCCGTCTCGGTTCCCATTGCCAATAGTTTGCCATACACATTAAATTTGTAATGGCCAGAAAAAAGCACTTCTATACCAGGTTCAATTAATAATGAGTCCTCTGATTGAATTTCAATATCACCATCAATAATATACGGACTGAAATTAATCACCCATACGCCACTTACATTACCACCAGGTATATGTATACCATGTCCAAACGCAGTGATATAATCTATCTTTGTTTCAGTATCTATACCATTATTTTCAGCTATCACTCTCAATGATACAGTATATATTCCGATACTATCATAAGTGTGGGTAGGATTTTGTTCTTCGGAGAAAGTGTTATCACCAAAATCCCAATGCCAGGAAACAATTGCAGAATTTCCCGGAATAGACAGGTCTGTAAAGTTGACAGTTAAAGGAGCATCTCCTGTTGTAATATCAGCACAGAAATCTGCGGTAGTTGGTATAACATCACTCTGATGAAAGTAATAAGCACCCATATCTGCTATTGTGCCATCCGGGTCCGGGGGTGAGGTTGGGTCACCAGCATCTATGCAGGGAGAATCTTCGGTTAAATGAAAATCTCCATTAATTGGATCTACAAACAAAGGATCTGCATCTATATTTCCTTCACCTGGCCAACCACCCATAATGTCTGAATAGGTTACTGTTACTGAACTTCCATATATTAAATAGAATTCTGTTGGAGAATTATTCCATAGGATACAGTTAGTTATTGTTGGACTAGAATGGTTATAGCAGGTAATAGCACCACTGAAATGATTAGCATTATTTTCACTAATCGTAACATTAATCAAACTCGGACTGGAATACCAATCGCAAAAGATTCCGCCACCTCTATTATCCGCATAATTTCTACTTATAGTTACATTGATTAAAGTTGGGTTAGAATACCACTCACAAAAAATCCCCCCACCTCTACCACAAGTTCTATTGTTTTTAATTAAGCTACTCTTTATCAAAACAGAAGAGGAGTTAATACAATAAATTGCCCCGCCATTATCATCAGTACAATTACCAAAAGCTTTTCCATATTCTAGTTTGCAGTAAATTACTTTTGAGCTATCCTGTCCGTTTGTATTTATATCGTAGAATCTCAAGCCACGCCAGCCACCTGCAGTTGTGCCAGGATTTGAAAATCCAGTTGTATCGTCAACGGTAAAAGTAATCGTATCTGATGCGGTTCCTACTGCTAATAATCTACCATAAATGTTAAACTTATAATGTCCAGAGAAAATTACCTGGACGCCTGGTTCAATTGTCAATGTGCTATCTATTGGAATGTTTATCTCACCATCAATAATATATGGGCTATCGCCAATATTCCATATTCCATTTACATTTCCACCTGGGATATGCGTATCTGCAAAAGATAGGGAAGTTAATATTAGAAGAGTAATCAAAAGAATTTTTATTTCTTTCTTAAATTGACCTGAATAAAAACTTTTTTTTAACATTTTTCCTCTCACTGTATTAGTTAAACTGCTATATTCTTAAAGTTATATATTAATGAGTTCACTTTATTGTAGACATTTTCACATAAAGGATAAACCATTACTTAACTGTCATTCCCGCGAAAGCGGGAATCCAGTGTCTACTGTTAGACGGTCGGATTAATGTGTTCCATAAAAAATATATCAGTAGTAAAAATGATTAAAATGAGCCTCATTAACATTAGTAATATCTTTCGTGTTATTTTGTACCCCTAATTGGATTGAGGGTTCTTCCGCATATTCAATCATCAAATTCTTTGGGGAGGTAAAGATTACCTCCCCCTGTTTTTGTTATCTTAGCAAACTAATCTTCCCTGCAGTCTTTTCATTACCACGGCAAATCTGCATAAGATATACTCCAGATGAAACAGTTCTATTATTTGTATCAGTTCCATTCCAGACAAGAGTATGACGTCCTTTGGACAGAGTTTCATCAAGTAGTGTCTTAATTAGCTGACCTTTGATATTGTATATCTTTACAGATGTATCGGCATAGGCATTATCTTTTATAGTAAATGAGATAGTGGGATTATGAAAGCCTGTGACATTCAGATTGAAAACTCCATACAACATTGGTTCTTGCGCCCCTCCACCCTCATTATGACCATAAAATATACCATGAGTTGGAGACTCTCCACAAACCTGATTAGCCCAGTCTGCATTCTGGTTAGGATTAGAAGCAGTTTGCCTTAACTTTATATAATACCGAGCAATGCCCTCAATACCAAAAGAGCCACCTGGTTCAGGGTCGGGGTCAGGGGATTCTAAGGTTAGGTCTTCATAGGAATTTGTATCAGGTGGAATTGTAGCAATTACATTCCAACTCTCAATAGGATGTCCCATGGGATCATATTTCCTTCTTTTTATTACGGTTTCAAAATAATCCTGCAATTCATTTTGAGCAAAGAAATTAGCGTATTTTGCAGGCCATTGCAAAAGCGGATGACAATCACCAGATGATATAACGGTAAACTCATCTTCTGTTAGGTCGCCATAATTCGGTGCATATTCAAAGTTGAACATTCTGTCACCAAAATAAGCTTGATCACCTTCATAGTCAACAATCTCAAAATCACCTAAATATGTTACAGTATTTGAGCAGTTATTAAGAAAAGGACAGGGATTATAGGTTTCCTGGAAATAAATATGTTCTGTTAGGTCATCAATATTAAATGGTGGATGAATCGTAACAATGTCATTAATTGTCCCTTGAAAATCCATTTGGAAATTCGGATGATACCAATTTATGTTAAAATTGGCATCAGCCCAAGCATAACCAGTAAAATCAAAGTATGAACCATCTGCGTTTGCATTATCAGCCATCAGAGAACTGAAGGTTATGAAATCACCAACATTCTGAAAATATTCGTTAACTGGAAGTGAGACCAGGAAATCACGCTCATAGGTATACTTGTAAGTAGCAGTAACTGTTACATTAGTTAAAGTGATATAACTATTGTAAAAGTAAGCATATAAAGTATATTCAACTCCTTCTTCTAGATCAACATAAATTGATCTAATTAAGTGATCCTCCCATTTTTCTATTAACTCACCAGCGTCGTCCGAGTGGTATTCAGGATATATTCCATAAATAAAGAAATCTATGTATACACAATACGACTCATTCCAATCTTCTATATCACATTCAAACTTTATTTTGTATTTTCCAGTGCCCGGAGCTATGAAATCAACCTCGTCTTCGCTGGTATAACCCCAAGGCGCTTGTGGCAAATTTAAAGTTGTAACTAATTGATTTATTTCTTGCCCTGCAACTAATAGGCAGCAAAATGCAAGCAGGTATATTGATGTTATACTTATTTTCTTAATCATTGTTCTCTCCTTATCTTTCTGCTCATCTTTCATCTTGAGCAAAATTTTCTTTCATAATTTTTATAGAATTGGTTGCACTATCTTTTTATTTCTTGACCAAATAAATTCGTCTCTCCACCCAATTTGAATGGAGAGACAGGAGAGAATGAATTTATTTTTTCCAAGGTAAAATATGTAATCATCTTTCCGAGAAAATATCTCGGATTGTATAATGTAATCTTCTTTGTGTCTTAATATTTGAAAATTTCTGGGGGGGGGTGAAACCAGTAATGTAAAATGCAAAATATAAAATTGAAAATGAAAAATTAGGCATAGGAATATTAGAATGGAATATTAAAATATTGTTATTACTCAAACACAATTTTTTCTTTCTTGCTTTCATCTTGTCCTCAAAAATATAAATACAATTTAATAAGAATTAAAATTATTTTGTCAAATAAAAGTTACTTAAAGAGTAAAAAAATAAACACGAAATATGTCCAACATCCCGATGTATCGGGATAACCGTGTTTTTTAGACACCATTATAAATGGTGTCAGATCAAATATTGGGAGATAAAAAAATATTTTATCAAATAAATTTATCTTAGAAGCAGCATCTTTTTAACTGCTGATTTATCTCCCAAAGATAATCTACAAAAATAAATCCCGTTAGGAAGTTGCTTCCCATTTTCATCTGTCCCATCCCAATTTATGGAGTAGTCCCGATACA
>CAYNOU010000061.1:0-15712 GCA_964398885.1 uncultured Candidatus Cloacimonadota bacterium
ATAAACAGTGATTCCATTAATTTCCGTTTTTATGAGTATTGCTGTGCAGACCTGGCAGGTTAAAGATTCTTTCATAATTTATTTCCTTTTCTTACTTAAATATGATGATAAACAACTAAAAATTGTCATTCCCGATCCAATCGGGAATTCAGTCTTTTGGTTATTATTCTCACTACATCACAAATAATACCAAAAAAATTGATTATGGATTCCCACTTTCGTGGGAATGACAATCAGGGGGTGGTCACTCATTTTTATCTTTTGAGTATAAATCCTTGTATTCAATCATCTCACCAAATTTATTATGGAGTTGACCACATATTGGACATTCATAGACAGTGATTCCATTTATTTCCGTTTTTATGAGTATTGCTGTGCAGACTTGGCAGGATAACGATTTGCTCATATTTTATTTGCCTTTCTTATTTTAATATGCTAATAAACAACTAAAAATTGTCATTCCCGATTCAATCGGGAATCCATTCCTGCAAACCAATCTTCAGATAAATCCTTCCAATCAGGATTCTCTTTCTCAATAAGTTCAATTTTCCATTTTCTATACCATTTTTTCAGTCTCTTCTCTCTCTGAATTGCTACTCTGATATCATTTGTCATTTCAAAATGAACAAGTTTATCAACATTATATTTTTTTGCAAAACCACCAATGATTTTATTTTTATGCTCATACATTCTTCTTTCTAAATTGTTTGTAACGCCGATGTATAAAGTACCATTTCTTTTGCTTGCAAGAATGTAAACATAGTATGTTTTATCCATCGGGTAGCCTTAGATAACTAATTCTCAATTTTTATGGATTCCCAATTAAATTGGGAATGACAGGGAGGAGTTTGGGGATGACAGTTAGAGGGTATTGACGATTGCCCACATATTGGGCATTCATAAACAGTGATTCCGTTTATTTTTGTCTTTATGAGTATTGCTGTGCAGACTTGGCAGGTTAAAGATTCTTTCATAATTTATTTCCTTTTCTTACTTAAATATGATGATAAACAACTAAAAATTGTCATTCCCGATCCAATCGGGAATTCAGTCTTTTGGTTATTATTCTCACTACATTACAAATAATACCAAAAAAATTGATTATGGATTCCCTCCCCAATTAAATTGGGGATCGCGGGAATGAGAGTCAGTGTATGTTCACTCATTTTTATCTTTTGCATATAAATCCTTATATTCAATCATATCTCCATTTTGATTATGCAGTTGCCCACAAATAGGGCATTCATAAGCAGTAATTCCGTTAATTTCCGTTTTTATGAGTATTGCTGTGCAGACTTGGCAGGATAAAGTTTCTTTCATAAATTTATGTATTTATTACCTTTCATTTATTTTTAAATCATTACTTGAATAACCAAAAACTGAAATGGTTCTATAACATAAATCTACAATACTATTTGCATTAAGATTGGTTTCAACATAAATATTAGTATGCTTAATTTCTTGAGGAATACGTAATTCATTTTCATTTCTTGTAAAATATGGGCGCTTACGACCAACAAGCGTTAAAACTTTATCGAATTCATTTTTATTAGTAGAAACAAGAACATCACATAAAGTAATTAAAACATCTATCCAAAAACGAACCTCATACTCAGTGCCTCTGAATATAAATGAAGATATTGATTTCCCAGAATATCTACTTTTTGTTTTAGTAAATACCCTTTGTATTTTTTCCCTTCTTGTATATGAAATATGTTTTGGAACTTGTATTTCTGATAAGATTAAATTGCTTTTATTTTTTGAAATAAAATTTTCTATTTGTTCATCAGTTGCTTTGTATCCGCAAAGTTTCTCCGTTGTCTCATTTAATAAATCAACAAGTAATTCATCTGGATCAGAAATAATTTTATACCAAGCCTTTTTAATAGTTGCTTCAACGATGTTTCTCTTTTTCTGACTTGTGTAAATTGCTTCTGCATTTGTTATTGCATGTCCCGACGAAACATTTTCTTTAGAAATGAAATCAATAAATCTATCAGCAACATTTTCAGATTCTTGTTGAAGTAAGTCTATTGAGTAGAATTTTCTTTGTTCCCAACTTCCTTCGTTTAACGGAAGATAAAACCACCAGGTAATACCATTAGTTAAAACTGCCAGTTTGACACCTTCCTGAAAAGAATAATTGAGCAACTGAGCTTGATGATTTTCTAAATCTTCACTAATTTTTTTTACTTCTATGAAAACCTTGTTGCTATTATTAATTCTCAAAGAATA
The DNA here is from genome assembly GCA_964398885.1 of uncultured Candidatus Cloacimonadota bacterium. Classification (GTDB taxonomy): domain Bacteria; phylum Cloacimonadota; class Cloacimonadia; order JGIOTU-2; family JGIOTU-2; genus JAGMCF01. The sequence goes on from CAYNOU010000061.1 coordinate 2,236, forward strand.
ATCAACTCTTTGAGAACCTACAGAATACTCTGGTTTTACTTCATCAATATTAAAAGTATCCCAACCGAGGAGGTTTAGTATTTTGAGTATAATTGCTTGTTTTGTAGCAGCTTCATCAAATGTTTCAATTCTTCTGTCTGATTTTATATTTTCAATAAAGGATATTATTTTGTTTTTCATCCTTCCTCCAAATTTAATTAAAATATGTCATTGTTCAATCAACAAAGCCAAATAGGCAAATAAGTAATTTTATCTTCTTGAGCAAATATTCCATCGTATAATATATAACACTTTTTGATTTCCTGATATTCAAAAATAAATTCTTTAAGATTATTTATATTAACTTTTTTGGCTTTCACTTCAATTGGAATCAATTCAGTTCCTTTTTCAATAATAAAGTCAATTTCTTTATTACTTTTAGTTCGCCAGAAATGGAGTTTTGAGCCAAAATCTACTTTTTTCGATAATTCGCAAAAGACAAAATTTTCAAGAATTGCTCCTTTATCAATATGTTCATTAACGGGTTGAAATTGTTGAAGTAAGAAGTTTCTCAATCCTATATCAATGAAATATATTTTAGACATTTTCTTTATTTCGTTAATTTTATTATGATGGAAAGGTTGGATTGTACCGATAATAAAAGTACTTTCCAATATTTTAATATATTTCTGACAAAAGTAATGGGATAGCTGCACATCATTACTTATATTATTTATATTCATTAAAGAACCACAGGAAAGTGCCAATCGTTTTACTAATTTATTGAAACCAACAATATCTTCAATTAAGTTCAGATTTTGAATATCCTTTGTAAGATATGTATTTGTAATCTCATCTAAAAAAGCAAGTTTCTTTTTCTTTGAGTTAGCCAGAACAACTTCAGGATATCCACCAAATATTAGAAACTCATCAAGTAGTATTCTTAATTCCTTATGATGTACAGAGAGTGGATCACTATCGAGGATTTGAAAGTCTTCTGAAACTAATTTACTCCAGTTATCATATCCTTTGAAAAGGAGGAATTCAGAAAAGTTTAGCGGATATAAATGAAATACGAATTTTCTTCCAACAAGAGAATCGCTAAATTGTAATTTTATTTGAGCAATTGAAGAACCACTTAAGATTAGTTTAAAACTATCTGAATGATGGTCAACCATAATTTTGATAAAAGATGCAAAGTCTTTAAGGTATTGAATTTCATCAATCATAATAACATTTTTCTGATTGATGTTACCACCTGATTGAATAAAATATTTTATAAAATAATCTGTACCTTGCAAAAATGCGTCTCTATCAGAAATTCGTTCAAGATCATAATAGTATATTGGATTATTTGAAATTGATTGTTTTAATAATTTGAGAAGTGTTGTTTTCCCTGACCTTCTGGGACCTAAAATGAATATGGCTTGAGGTTCATCAAGGAATGGTTCTATCTCTTTTTCTAAATTTCTATTAAACATCTTTACTCTGAATAAATATTTTTTATTGTGCCTTTATTCATCAAAATTTATGGTATATTTTATACTACATTCAAAATTGTCAAGATAATCTTTAAATATATTTGAAAAAAGTTATAACTTTTTTGAAATCCATTTTAAAAAAGTCTGAACTATTTTTAAAAATCTCTTGCTTATTCCGAGGAGTCGTCATGGACCATTCCATGACGAACTTACCACTGAATATCTTTAATGTCAGGGAATGGTCCATGACAGCTCATAAATTTTCATACTCCTTTGCGTCCCCGATCTAATCGGGGATTCAGGACATGTGTTTTTCATCAAATTCTTCAATCAATCTTGCTAAGACTGTATAGCTTTTATCTAAGCCAATAAAATGACAACTTCTTTTCCGACTCAATTATATCAAATTCATGATGATCTGTGGATATTACTATAGCCTCTTTCTGTTCAGCAAGAGCTAAAACAAAAGAATCTGCATAAGATATTCTATATGATGTTTTATATTTTCCAACAATTTGTATAAATGGAAAGTCCAATGTCCAAATAATATGAATAGGAAGTTTTAATATATCTTCAAATAATTCATCTGCCTTTTCTTTTCCTGAGGTTCGGAAAGAACAATAATATACTTCACCAAGATTTACGGAATGCATTAATAGTCTATTATTATGATTCTTTAATATTTTCTTTAACTTTCCCGCTCCTTTTTCTTCTCGAAGATAAGCAATTAGAGCACAGGCATCTATTATATAAGTAGTTATCTCCGTTGTCATTTTTCTTCCTCAATTTTTATCTCTTCTTCTTTTTGTAATGCAAATTCAGTGCTACTCAATAAGTCTTTTTTGTATTTTCCATAAATTGAATCAATAGCTTTTGGGTCAGGTATATTTTTTCTTTGCTCTTGTTTTATAAACTCAATAAAATCCAAAACTTCTGTTAGTTGAAGTGGATTAAGTTGTTGAATAATTCTTACAATTTTTTGCTGAACTTGGGTCTCCATTTTGTCCTCCATTAAAGGATGAAAATTATAATAGTCATCCAAGATATAATTTTAATTTATCAATTAATATTTATACAACACAGTAAATGAAAATTTCTTTTCTTGTTCAGCAGGAACTTGTATATTAAATTGGATTGTAAAAGCATCTTTCTTTTCATATTTTTCATCAGATTCTTCAATTTTCCAATTTCTTCCCAATCCTTTAATTACTTCAATTACAACATCTTCCTTTTTTCTGTTTCGCAGTTCAATTTCATAAGTTTCTCTTCTTGTATTTTTTGTTGGTCTTTCGCTGAGTGTGGTAGTAAATTTACCTTTTATGTCAAAAGCAGTTCCGACCTTGAGTTCTACTTCTTCGTTTTTTGGTGTGTGGTTAATGTTGTCTGCACCAATAAATTCCTCTTCATCTTCAGATTCCTTTTTGAAAATCCTGACTTTACCTTTGGGCAAAGGGATTCCAAGTCCATATTCTTCTTCATTCTTGAATTTGATTGATACATCCACATCGCCAGAAGGATTGCAGTCATAACGGAAGATTTTTTCAACGCTTACATCAGTTGGGTCAAAGAGGGAAATCTGCTTTTGCTGATTGTTATTGATATCTATTTTGCGATTTTTTACAGTATAAAGGTGGTATTCAAAGAACTCTTTTTCAACAACTTCTGGAACACCACCTTTGGCTGTCACCATTTCCAGTCCTTCAGCATATCTTGGGGGTTTATATCCGGGTGCCAGATGCACTTCACCAGCCATAAGTTTCAAGTCAACCTGCTTATATGCTTTTCCAGACCTGTTATCCAGCGAAATCCAAGAAGACAGATTTAATTTTTTATCATCAGATGATAAAACCCCAACATACTGTGCGTCCCAGGAAATATCTCTTGTGATATAACTTAATTTGGTTTCACAGTCACCACTTTTATTTGAAATCAATTCCCAGTTCAATGTTGGTTTTGTGTAGAAATTTTCTGGCATTTTCTCAAGATTGATATTCTGAATCTCACCACAATGAATCATATTGATTCCCTTATCCTCTCGTCTTTGAATAACTATGTTTTCATGGTCAAATGATTTTAAGATTCCAGAGAAGAGTTCGCCACTTTTGGTTATAATTTCAATTTCCTTATCAAGATATTTGTTTAATATTTTTTGAGTATTTGCTAAGTCGTATTCAAAATTTTGTAATGCGATGACAATTTTGTCAGACTTTTTTATAGGAGTTAAATGCACAGATGTTGGTTCAATTGCGGAAGGTATATTAGAATAACTAAAGAGGTTCTCGCCCTTTTTTAGAGGTATTGTTAATGTTGTTCTAACTGTTGCAAAGTTTTGATTGTAAACTGTTATGCTTGTTTGGGCACACAATCCAGCCACAGTTAATAATGCTAAACTAATTAGCAATGCTGTTTGTTTGAAGAGATTTTTCCCTCCCGATACATCGGGAGGATTAAACATAGTTTTTAACATTTTTCCTCACTTTCTTTTAATTTTGGTTGAGTGGTTGATAGTTAATTGGTTAGTGGTTGGTGAACCATCAACTACCAACTATCAACCACATATAAGCCATATTTTTTCTGTTGGTCTGCTAATGTGAAAATAATAGTCTCCACAATTTATTTAAATGACTATACCTTTTAATCAGCAAGATAAATTTATGTGAATCAAATTTTGTTGAAAAGAGCAATTTGGGGGGTTCGTCACGGACCATTCCGTGACGACTCTGCCGTGCTTCGGATGGCCTGTCTCGTCTTGGCTCGAGCCAAGACGGGCTACGCCCAGACGAGTATGCGGCAAAAGGAGCCGTCAGGGACCACTCCCTGACGATGGCAGAAATCATTATTATCAAATAACATTACTTTTCCTCTAAATTCTAAGTAATTCTTTATATCATTTATGTATAAAATTATTTTGCTGATTTAAAGGGATAACCATTTTTATTTATAAATTACCCTTACTCCTTTTTGGAGATGTAGATATGTCTGATAATATTGATTTTATTTTTGATACAATCATATCAATTGCAATTGGATTAAGTCCTCCTTCCGGCACGATAATATCAGCATATTTTTTAGAGGGCTCAACAAATTCCAGATGCATTGGTCTAACTGTATCTACATATTGACTATGAACTGACTCAAAGGTTCGTCCTCTTTCATTGATATCCCGCTTGAGCCTTCTTAATATTATTATATCTGAATCAGTATCAACAAAGATTTTTATATCCAATAAATTTCGCAATCCTTTATTTTCAAAGATAAGAATTCCTTCTAAAATTATCACTTTGTGTGGCTGAATACAGACAGTTTCCGTTTTACGCAAATGAGTGTTGAAATCATACACAGGCATTCTGACCGAATGTCCATCTTTCAAAGCATGAATATGTTTTATTAAAAGTGCAGTGTCTAATGCATCGGGGTGGTCAAAATTAATTTTATTTCTTTGCTCAATGGTCATCTCTTCATGAGATTTGTAATATGCATCCTGTTTGATAACAACAATATTTGGGTCATTTAGTTCTTCAATAATTCTGTTCGCAAGCGTTGTTTTTCCAGAACCAGTTCCACCTGATATACCAATAATTAAATTTTGTATCACTTTTTTCCTTTTAATTTATTTGTAAATAAATTTAAAATCGTAGTTTGGTGTCAATTATTTTTTAGTAAACTTGTGAATTAGTTAATTGAATTTTCAATTGTTTACCAATTAACCAGTTTACGAGTTTACCAGTTCACCTCTCTTTATCTCCATGAGGATGGGCTCTTTCATATACTTCTTTGAGTTTTTTCATAGAAGTGTGCGTATAGATTTCCGTAGATGACAAACTGCTGTGTCCTAATAATTCTTGAACAGAACGCAAGTCTGCTCCACGATCAAGCAAGTGTGTGGCAAATGTATGACGGATTGTATGCGGGCTGTATCGTTTTGATTTTTCTATTACTTTCAAGTATTTATCTATAATATATCTGAGCTCATCGGCAGATAGTGGATTTCCATTTTTGGAAAGGAAAAGCATCTTTTTCATCTCACTCTTTGTTTTTGTTTGAATAAGGGCGGGTCGTATCTTCAGATAATTCTGTAAAGATTGTTGAGCATAAGAACCAATTGGTATTATCCTTGTCTTTCTTCTTTTGCCCATTACTTTTATCAATCCCTTGTTAAGATTTACATTTGCAATTTTCAAACCTGCTAATTCACTAATTCGTATGCCACTGCTATAGAGTAATTCTAAAATAGCTTTATTGCGAATACCTAAGATGTTATCCGAATCAGGTATGTTTAAAACAAATTCCATCTCATCTTCTGTAAGAAAAGTAGCAGTGTTTTTTTCAAATTTTGGATTTTTTAAATCAATAGTTGGATTTTTGGGAATTATTTTTTCTGTATATAGATATTTAAAGAAGCCTTTTATAGAAATGACTTTTCTGGCGAGTGTTCTGTTTGAATCACCTTTTTCACTTAAAAATTGTAGAAAATCACGAAACATAGTTTTGGTAATATCTGCAACCACAATTTTTTCATCTTTTCCGCCCAGGGCGGATCCTTCAGAGAAAAATCTTTTACAATATTCAGCAAATTGAAATAAATCACTTTGATAAGCACGGATAGTGTGCTTTGACATATTTTTTGATGATAGAAAATCTATGTATCTTTTAATTAGTTCTTTCATACTTTAAATTTTTGGAGCAGCCAAGTCTCTCGGCTAAATTCGGTGCGAGATTATATCTGCCAATTAATAGAAATCTCATAAGGGATAGGATCTTTATATCCAGCTTTTTGAAAAGCATTAATTCTTAATCTGCAGCTTTCACAGATTCCGCATGCAATTTCCGAATTTTGATAACAAGACCAGGTTAGATGAAGAGGTGCTCTAAGTTCAAAACCGAGCTTTACAACTTCTGCTTTTGTTTTATGAAGAATTGGGGTATCAATTTTTATTTTAGAATTAGGTTTTGTCCCATATTTGATCGCTTCATTAAATGCTTTAAAAAAACTTTCTCTGCAATCAGGATATCCAGAACTATCTTCTTCCATTGCTCCAATAAATATCTTTTTTGCATTTATAACTTCTGCCCAGGAAACTGCAATACCAAGAAGGTTTGCATTCCGAAATGGGACATAAGTGTTTGGAATATCTTTTGAGACCTTATCTGGAACTTTTAATCGCACATCTGTTAAACTTGAACCGCCAATCTTCCTGAGATAATCTATGTCAACGCTAAGTTTTTTTTCTATATTATAAAATTCGCAAATATCATTAAAGGATTTTTCTTCTCTTGTAGAAGTTCTTTGGCCATAATTTATATGTAAAGCACAAAGTTTGTAGTTTTGATTTGCAATTGCTGCTGTAACACAACTATCCAAACCACCACTTAGAAGAATTACTGCATTTTTTTTATTTTTCTCTATAATTATTTTTTCCGATTTCATAATTTCAATTTATATAAACTCTTTTCTCATTGACAAGATTTTTGTCTGAATTTCTATTTGTTTTATTAACATTATTGAATTTTTAAAATTAATTATGAATGATATTTTTGATAATAGGCTTTGGCTTGCCCCACTTGCAGGATATACCGATTCTGTGTACAGGAAGATATGCAAATCCTTTAGCGCAGATGTTGTAATGAGTGAAATGATAAGCGCAGATGCGTTGATACATAACAATCCCAAAATCAAAATGTTAACGGAATTTGATAAAGAAGAAAGACCAATAGGTTTGCAGATTTTCGGAAACGACGCGTATAAAATCTCAGAAGGAATTAAAGTTTTAATGGAATATCAACCTAATTTTGTTGATATTAATATGGGCTGTCCAGTAAAAAAGATTGTAAAAAATAATTCTGGCTCTGCTTTATTAAAAGATAAAAATAAAATAAAAGAGATAGTGAAACTATCATATAAAACTATTAATGATAAACTTCCTCTAACCGTAAAAATTCGTGCAGGCTGGAACTCTGATAAAGACCTGTTTGAAATAGTAAAAATAATTCAATCTGAGGGTGCGTCTGCAATTATATTTCATCCTAGAACCCGAGATGAAATGTTCGCGGGGAAAAGCAATTGGAATTTAATTACCAAAGTAAAAGAAAATTCTAAAATCCCTATAATTGGAAGTGGTGATATAACGACTCCAGAAGATGCTAAAACAATGTTTGCTCAGACTAAATGCAATTCAATAATGGTCGGTCGGGGTGCAATTGGAAATCCCTGGATATTTAGACAGATAAAAAATTATTTACAAAATAATACTTATCAAACTATTTTGCCACCAGAAAGAATTAAAATGATTCTTTTCCATTTTGAGAGATTGAAAGAGAAAGTTGGTAGCAAAAAGGCGTTGCAAATAATCAGGAAATTTATTGCTCCTTATACCAAAGGAATAAGAGGAGCGTCAGTCTTGCGGCAAAAATGTAATCAGGCAAATGAGGAGAAGCAGTTTATTAAGTATTTGTTAAGTTTTCAGCCAGAGGCTGATTCGCCTCAGGCGGACAAGAATATTCAAAAAAATGAATAAGGATATTAAAGGATTACTTTGGGAAGCAGAGCATCATAGAAAGACAAATTGGATATTGTCTGTAGAAATATTAGAAGATATTCTTAAAAAAGCTCCCAAAACCTTTGATGCATATGAGATGTTATATGCAATTTTTATGAACAATTTATTGTATAGGAAAGCTGAAAAGGTCGTAAGGCGAGCATTAACATTCTTTCCTGATAATGACCATCTTTATTTTTTGATGGGGAATATTTTTCTCGCACAAAGAGGAAAATCAAAGATGGCTATTGAGTGGTTTCAAAGAGTTAGACATAAATTTCCAGAATTAAAATTTAATATGGCAGTCGCATTAGTGTATCAAAATAAAAGCAGAGAGGCAATTCAAATATTTGAGAAAGTTTTACCATACTTTAGTAATTTACCAACCACATTTACATTTTTAGCTGAGCAGTATATCTCATTACAGGAGTATGATAAAGCTATCACTCTATTGTCAACAGCAGAGGTAAAATTTCCCACGAATAAAGATATATTTTATCTTAAGGCAGTTTGTTATGATAGGAAGTCCAATTGGATTCAAGCATTTTTATATTTTGAGAAGGCTAAATCTTTAGGGTATGATTCTGCTGAATTTTTTAATACTTTAGGTATATGCTGTGAAAATATGGGTGATTCTGAGAAAGCAATTTATTATTTTAAACGAAGTATTGCTCAAAATATATTTTTCGTAAAATCATACTTAGATTTAAGCAAATTGTATATTGCTGAAAATGATTTTCTTAATGCAAGAAAATATCTTAGTATTGCACGAAAAATTGATCCTTTAAATATATTTGTTGCATTAGCTTCTGAGCGATTAAACAGACAAAAGAAGGATAAGAACAAATCATGAAAAAGAAATTATGGGCAATGATTTTAGCTTTAGTAATAGCAATTGTAATTTGGTTAGAAATAAATATAACTAAAATCCATGAAGTAAACATTACAATTCCGATATCAATTACTAATGTTCCAGCTGCTTTAATACCTTTGTCAATAGAGCCTGAATCAATAAATCTTGTAATTGAAGGCACAGGAAAGAATATCCTGTTTTATAATTCTAATAAACAGCCATATTGTATAGATCTGAAAGATGCTCATTATGGAAAGAATTATTATCCTATAAGGCTGGAGAATCTTAAGGTTCTTGAAGAGTATCATCTTAAAATTTTACATAAACCTGAATTTGAAAATGTCCTGATTGCAATGGATAATATGAGTTCTAAGTTTGTCCCAGTCACCATAACTTTTATTGATGAAGAGAGTAAACAGTTTTTCCAGGAAAATGGTTTAACGATTTCACCGAAGAAAATACGAATTAACGGTCCTAAAACTCTAATTACTGATATTTATGAAATTAAAACTTTACCATTTAATATGAAAAATTTCAATAACAATCCTCAGATAAAATTAACTCCTTCACCGAGTGAAAAGATAAGTTTTGAACAATCTTCAGTTTTACTGGGGGAAATGGTTCCTAAAATTATTCAAAAAACCTTCTCACTTCTTCCTATATCAACGGATGAAGGAATAGAGATATTTCCTAATACTGTTAGTATTAAAGTGTCTGGGGAGGAGGAAATTTTGCAAAATATTAATCCTGAAGATTTTATTGCTGAAGTTGATACATCTGTATCTTTGGAGATAGACAGTTTAGTATCTGTAAAAGTTTGCTTACCGAAAGGGATTGAATTAATCGCTCAAACTCCTAAATTTGTAAGAGTTAAAAATGTGCAAGAGTAATACTAATCCCTTCCGTCTGCCCGTCTTGGCTCGCCAAGCCGAGACAGAGGCGCCTGTCTCCCGACACATCGGGAGCCAAGACGGGCCGAGACCGACTTTATCTGGAATTCTTAAGTGATAAATTTGAGAAAGCTAAATATTCTTGGCATAGAAACATCATGTGATGATACATCTGCTGCAGTAGTAGATAGCGATTTTCATATTCATTCCAATATAGTTTCCTCGCAATCAATACATGTAAAGTTCGGAGGAGTTGTTCCTGAACTTGCTTCAAGAGAGCATATAAAAGGTATCCTGCCAATAGTAGATTTGTCTTTAAAAGAAGCAAAATTAACTTTGGATGATATAAATGCGATTGCAGTTTCTGTAAGTCCAGGTCTTATTGGTTCTCTTTTAGTTGGAGTTTCTTTTGCGAAGGGCTTAGCTTATAGTCTTGGAAAACCTTTGATAGCAGTAAATCATATTTTAGGGCATGTGTGTGCAAATTTTTTAACGAATAAAAATATTGAATTTCCATTTATAGCTCTGATAGTTTCTGGAGGGCATACAGAATTAGTAAAATTTTTATCATTTGATAATTTCAAAATTTTAGGAAAAACAATTGATGATGCCGCCGGAGAAGCTTTTGATAAAATTGGGAAGGTATTGAATATTGCCTATCCAGGAGGACCAGAAATAGATAAACTTGCAAGTAAAGGTAATAAAGATTATATAAGTTTCCCGTTGCCAATGATAAGGAAACCAAATTATGATTTTAGCTTTAGCGGATTAAAAACAGCAGCTGCCCTGTATATAAAGGAAAATAATATTAATTTGGAAAATGATAAGATAAATGATTTTGCCGCAAGTTTCCAGAATGCTATAGTGAAAACATTATTTATAAAAACAACTAATGCTATTCAAAAATACGATATTAAAAATTTATTATTGGCTGGAGGTGTTGCTGCTAATTCTGAATTGCGAAAAGTATTTCATGACTATGCAAAAGAAAACAATATAAATATATTTTATCCATCCAAAAAATTATGCACTGATAATGCTGCAATGATAGCCGCTGCTGGTATTTTCAAATATAAGAAGAATCAATATGCAGATTTGAACTTGAATGCCTCTTCAATAAAAGGTTTATATCAATTATGATATTTCTTTATGGTTTATATATTTTACTCGGATTTTATTCATTGTTTTTATTATTTATTTCTATCGGAATTTTTAGGATTAAAAACTGTAAAGACTCTTCATTCTTTAATGATATTTCTGTAATAGTTGCTGCTCATAATGAAGAGAAGGATATTGCAAATTTGTTAGACTCTTTATCTTTTCAAGAATATCCAAAAGATAAATATGAAGTAATTATAGTTAATGACCGTTCAACAGACAACACTGAAGAAATAATAAAAAAATATTCAGAAAAATATAACAACATAAAACATTTAAAGATTAATAACGAAGATAAAAATCTTGTTGGTAAGAAAAATGCCTTAACTAAATGTATTGAACAATCAAATGGAAATATTTTACTTTTTACTGATGCAGATTGTGTGCCCGGCAAAAATTGGCTTAAAAGTATTAATAATCATTTTAATTTAGGATTTGATGTAGTTGTTGGTTATTCCTCTTTAGTTTCATATAGTAAGAAGACAGTTTTTCAAAAATTTATTTTTCTATTAAAGAGATTGGAACGGCTTTCTATATTTTCAATTTCTGCAGGAACTATTGGCTGGAATTGGGGAGTTACAGCTACAGGCAGGAATTTTGCTTATAGAAAAAGAGTGTTTGAAGAATTAAATGGCTTTTCTGGAATAGGACATATTCCTTCTGGTGATGATGATTTGTTCTTACAGAAAATTAGCAAATCAAAACTATATAAAATTTCTTTTGCTATTGGACCAGATAGTTTTGTACCTTCAATAGATAGAAAAGATGCAAAAGAACAATATAACCAAGAAAAACGACGGGCTTCAAAATGGATATATTATCCATTAAATATAAAAATTTTCTCAGCTCTGATATTTGTTTTCTATCTATTTCTGCTAATATCATTTGTTATGGCAATATTTTCTTCTTTCTCCTGGAATTCATTTTTATGCATTTTCATAGTTAAAGTTATTTTTGATTTTTTGATTGTTATAAAAGGTGCAATATTATTCAGAGAAAACAGATTATTGTGGATTTTTCCCTTAGCAGAAATTTTCTATATTCCATATTTTTTGATTTTCGGGTTGTTGGGAACATTTACGAGATATAGATGGCATGATATGTAATATATATAAGAAATAATAGTAATAGTTATTTATCAAAAGAAATTAATTTATGACAATTTACAATAATTTAGACGAAGTTGAAATCTTGAATAAAGAATATTCAGAAAGTGCTATTATTGAAAAATTGCAGAAATGTAAAGACTACAAAAGCATTAAGGATTTTATTCAAAAGGACATATTTATAATAACTCGCAATGATAAGCCCCCTTTTGGCAGTTGGCGTTCAGAACATATATTGAAATGTTTTGAAATGGCTGAGTATTTTTCCTCTCTTGATTTTATTCCTGATTTTTTAGGGCTCAGAGAAATATTTGTAAAAGTCATAAGATACAAGGTATTTTCGGATAAACTCGAATCATATAAGAAAAACGAATTCCAATTTTATCGAGATAGATTTCCATATCTATCATTAACTCCAACAGAATTAAAAAGAATTACAAGTAAATTTAGTTTAAAAGATTTTAGCACATTTGATATTTTAGCTGAAAATGCTATAATGCTATTTAATTCATTAGAGGGAATAAAAACGATTAGCTCTTGTAATGGTCATAATCATTCTTTGAGATTTTTTGCTCATTCAGATTTTTGGTTACAAATAGATGAGTCAATAGTTGATATTATAAAGCTAAAAAGGAAATTTAGAGAATTATTTTATCCCGATAAAAATCGGGATAATAAGAATATTTTTAAAATAAGTATAAAAGGCCAAGATAACCGTATTTATATTGATTTCTTTCATATACCAACAAAAGATTGGATAGAGGAAAACAAAAAAATTCCGGTAATGAAGTTATGTGAAAAAAATCTTAATATGCTTATTTCCACTTTTGGTTACAATTCCCACTACAATTGTACTAATAGAAAATTTCGTAATTCTGATGTGCAAACTGTTGATAAGGTTAGAAGAATGGTTTATAAATTCATAAATAATCTTAACGACAACTTAGATTTATCTGATGAAAATGATGAAAAATTTTGGGAAATTTTCAACCTAAGATGCTTGGTCTTTGAAAGAGAATATCAAGGATATTACCAATCTGAAATCGCAATAAATGTAATTAAAAAGTTTTGGAAAAAGCTGGAATATTTTGGCAATAAGTTAAGAAGGAATAATTATCTCCTCCAAAGAGGTTAGTAAAAACTGTATTTTTAAATCTTCTATAAAAGTATAATATTTTGGAGTATAAACCACAATATTAAATTCAAGTTATAAATTGACAGAAAAAATCATTCAGAAGATTTTTCAAGCAAAATTTAGTAATAGGATTTTTAGATGAAACATACATCCCGACGAGTCGGGACAAAGGATGCTGAAAATAATCAAGTATAAAGAGTTGATTATGAAACCATCTGATCTAACAGGATTTGTAATCCTGTTTATTTCAACTTTGAAATCTTTATTTGAGAATAATAAACACCATTATCCCGATATACCCGTTCTCCGTAGTCCCGATTTAATCGGGACGAAGGGTGA
>CAYNOU010000062.1:0-15651 GCA_964398885.1 uncultured Candidatus Cloacimonadota bacterium
GACTTATTTTTTAACCGCAAAGAACCCAAAGAATGCGCAAAGAACGCTAAGACTTTTTATAAAATAATTACAATATTAAACCTTATTCCTTTGTGCCCTTTGCGACTGCTTCGCGCACTTTACGGTTAAGGTTTAGACTTATTTTTTAACCGCAAAGAACCCAAAGAATGCGCAAAGAACGCTAAGACTTACTATAAAAATTACAGCATTTAATTCAAAGGAGACATCCCAACATATCGGAACCAAAACTCTACTCCTCCAGATTGTTTACCAATCTTTTAATACCGTCTTTTAGTAGTTTAACATTAAAATTGATTAGCAGTCCTAATTTGCATTTGCTTAATTTCAGATAGGTTAAAACTTGAGCAATATGAACATCATTCAGAGCTTCTACAGATTTTATTTCAATAATTACTTTGTTTTCAACCAATAAATCAACACGATATCCAATATCGCATTTTACATCCTTATAGATTAAAGGAAGTCCAACCTGTCGTCTAACATTTAATCCTCTAAGTGTTAACTCTCTTTCCATACCAGTTTCATAAGCTGATTCTAATAACCCAGGTCCAAGTATTTTATGGACTTCAATGGCCGCCCCAATTATTATTCTTGACAACTCATTCTCAGTCATTTTTATCTTCCATTCTTTGTGTCCTTGCGTCTTCTTGGTATCCCCAATTAATTAGGGATGCAGTTAAGGTTTAGACTTATTTTTTAACCGCAAAGAACCCAAAGAATGCGCAAAGAACGCTAAGACTTTTTATAAAATAATTACAATATTAAACCTTATTCCTTTGTGCCCTTTGCGACTGCTTCGCGCACTTTACGGTTAAGGTTTAGACTTATTTTTTAACCGCAAAGAACCCAAAGAATGCGCAAAGAACGCTAAGACTTTTTATAAAATAATTACAATATTAAACCTTATTCCTTTGTGCCCTTTGCGTCTTCTTGGCGCACTTTGCGGTTAAATTTCCAACAGTTAAATTCCAGGTTCATTTATGTAATAGAATCATATGCTTGGCGTGCAGCTTTCTTATTCTCTTCTTTCATTCTTGGAATAGCAGAATCAATCCCCTTTTCAACCGCATCCATTTCAACCATACCGGTGATTTTTGCAAAAGCACCAACAACAGCTGTATTCACAATTGGAGCAGATATTGAACCAAGATGATTTTCAACTGCAATTTTGGTGGCATCCACAGTATACACTTTATACTCATTACCAAAACTATAATCTTCTGGTTTTTTATCAGAATTGATTAATATCCAGCCACCTTTTTTCAGACCACTTGTTACATCAACAACTTCAATCAAAGTTGGGTCAAGAACAATCACACCATCTGGATAATAGATTTGTGAGCGAATTTGAACTGGTTTATCATCAATCCGTGTAAAAGCTTCAACTGGAGCACCTCTTCTTTCTACTCCGAATCTTGGAAACGCCTGAACATATTTCCCACCTTGAAATGCGGCTTCTGCCAGAACAAATGAAGCTTTCACCGCTCCTTGCCCTCCACGGCCATGCATACGAATCTCTATCATATCACCTCCATTATTTTAAAATTATATATTATCCTTATTCTTAAACATAATAACATTTTCGTCTTCTCTGAATTCAATATGGAATCTGGCAAATATATCCAATCTGCCAAGAATTAGTGGTACTGTGTCTATAAGTGCCCACCCAACCCTGGTTTTGATACACTCATTTCCTATTTCCATTTCAGCATTCCTCATTGCTACAGGAATTAATCCACCCCCAGCACCACCAAGATTAATAATTCTCTCACCTTTCTCCAGAAAAAACCAAGCCCTTTCTCACCTAATTGTTGTGGAATTATTGTAATGTCTGCACCTGAATCAATTAGAAAATCTGCTTTTATCACATGGGAGTTACAAAACACTTTTATTGTTGCAAATGGTTTTTTGACTATACCTATACGCTCAGAATCAAAGGTTTTGAACGAAAATTTAGTAGTCATAATATCATTAGCTCATTTTCTGGAACTTTCGCAAAAGTAGGTTCTTTATGGATATTCAATGCCTTCCTATATACTTTCTCAAACTCCTTCCTATGTGCTACAATCCTATCATTTACAAGGGCAATATATTCTCCTTTATATTTGTTAAAATTAAGAGGATGTATAAATGACCATATTTCGCCTTTTACTTCTTGGTGTACTTTCATATCTTTTCCTATAAATATTGATACTAAATGCTTACTTAATAAAAAATCTTTGTCAATAATTTTGACAAATATTTTCTAAATATAATTTTTATGATTATAAATATTAATAAAATATCTTATGGCTAATAAAAAAAGAAGAAAGTATGTAAAGAGATCTCATAAGAAAAATAAAAAAAATAAATCCTTATCTAAAATTTTTCTTATTATTGCTGCCGTCATAATTGCCGCTTTCTTTATATGGCAGTTAATCACTACATACCATCAACAAAAAAGGAAAGAGCCTATTCTCTCTATCCGGGAAAATTCAGCAAAGATAGACTCTAAAAAGACTATAATATCACAAGTTGAATCTGCGATAGATTATGCTTTAAAAAGACTTGAAGTTCCAGATGAATTTATTGAAACAAGAATAAAAGGAAATACGATTATAAAAAAAATTGTTCTTGATACTAACCAATTAAGTTTAACAATTGCAAATATCTTCATAACTGATAAAGTAAAAGAAGCAGGCGGTCAGGTTATAACTGTCCAAGAAAGTAATGATGGAAACTCAATTGAAATGAAATTATATGACCCAAAGATAAAAAAATACTTCCTTTTGAAAATAAGCAATGATACTAATAAAATTTATAAAAAAATTACAAAACTATCAATTATAATAGATGATTTTGGATACTTTTCTGGAGAATTGTTAGAGAAATTTCTATCACTTGATAAGAATATTAACTTTTCAATATTACCTGAACTTCCTTACAGTCAAGAGGTTATGCAAAAAGCGTATAATCAAGGGCGGGAGACCATCATTCATATTCCAATGGAACCAATCAGTTATCCTCAAGATGACCCAGGCAAAAATGCTATCTTTGTAAATCTATCAGAAAAAGAAATTGAAAAACGAGTAAAAAAATATATAAAAAACCTACCATTATGCATAGGGGCTAATAATCATATGGGCTCACTCGCAATGCAATATAGAAATGTCGTATCTCCAACACTAAAAGTTCTTAAAGAAAATAATCTGTTTTTTATTGATAGCAGAACCACTCCAAAGACAATTGGATATGAATTGGCTCAGGAGATAGGAATTCCTACTTATATGATAGATTTCTTTTTAGATACAGGAACCTTTCCTGATAGGGTTTCAACAAAAACAAAGAGATTGCTTGAGCTTACAAAAACCCAAAATGAAATTGTTGTAATAAGCCATTGCACCTTGAAAAGCCTAAAAGAGCTGAAACAAATACTTGGAAATATTGAGGACAAGAATTTCAAACTCGTGCCTGTATCTAAAATTGTCTTGCCCGAAGAATATGCTTATGCACCTTATTAGCGCAATCATTTTGGGGATAACTCAAGGACTTACCGAGTTTCTTCCTGTAAGTAGTTCGGGACATCTGGTTATTTTCCAGCACTTATTGAATTTTAATCAGCCTGGAATTCTTTTTGACATTACTGTCCATCTTGGTACTCTTCTAGCAGTACTTATCTATTTTAGAAAAGATATATATCACTTAATCTTAGCTATATTTATCTGGGGGAAAGGGCGTTCTCAGGAAATCCGATTTTATCAACAATTTCTGTTGTATTTACTCATTGCCACAGGGGTTACAGGAATTTTAGGATTCGCTTTTAAGGGAATATTAGAATCATTCTTTAGCAATCTGCTTTTAGTGGGCATTATGCTATTGGTAACAGGTTTGATACTATTCATTTCAGACAAGATTAAAAAGAATGATAAAGAAAGATTGACTGTGCCTGCTTCACTTCTGATTGGTCTGGCACAGAGTATAGCAATAATTCCTGGTATTTCGCGCTCTGGTTCAACCATTGCAACAGGAATTTTCTGTGGGCTTAAGCGTGAACTGGCTGCACGATTTTCTTTTTTGCTTTCCATCCCTGCCATTTTCGGTGCTGGCATTTTGAATCTTAAAGACCTATCTGAGGAAACAATTACTAATGGTGTATGGCTTCCTTACTTGCTTGGAGGAATTGCTGCTGCAATTGTGGGATACTTTTCTATCGCCTTTCTCATCTCGTTAATTACAAGGGCCAAACTGTCATATTTCTCTTATTATTGCTGGATTATTGGATGTTTGACAATTGTCATAACCTTATTAAAATAAATTAAATCTACTAAAAGTATAATTATGGAATTAAAAAATAAAATAGAAGCTTTAATATTTGCTTCTGAGAAGTCAATATCTGCTAAAGATATTGCAAAATATATTGAAGTTGATGATTTAGAAGTTATTGAAAAAGCTATTGATAAGTTGAATGAAATATACCAAAATAATGGCAGACCATTCTGTATTAGAAAGGTGGCTGGAGGTTATCAATTTGCAACAAACAAGAAGTTTTATCCGCTTATAAAGAAGCTCTACAAAGAACAGAAGACTATTCATCTGTCAAATCCAGCTATGGAGGTTCTGGCTATCATCGCATATCATCAGCCTATTACACGAGCAAAAATTGATTCTATTCGTGGAGTGAATTCTACCTATCACATTCACAATTTACTTGAGGTAAAACTTATTAAGATCACTGGCAGATTAAAAAGATTAGGAAGACCCATCTTATATGGAACAACAGATAAATTCTTAAAATTCTTTGGGATAAATGATATACATGATTTGCCTGATTCTCACCAGATTAAGGAAATTATGGGTTATGATATAGCAAAAGCTCAAAAAACTTCCTAAATGGATTGACAATTGATGATTGACTATTTACAATTGACAATAGAAAATAGTAAGTTTAAAATATGAAAAGAAAGCTAAAATACTTTGACCTATTAAATGAATTAAATGCCGGTAAGATACATCAAGTCTACTTTTTAACAGAAGAGGAAAGCTTTTTAAAAGATAAAACTTTTGAACTACTTCAAAAAAAAATTGTCTCCCAAAAATATAAAGACTTCAATCTTTCTGTCTTTTTTGGAGAAGAAGCAAAATCTGTTCAAATTTTAGAAGCACTTAGAACTCCACCTGTTCTCAGTGATAAAAAATTAGTTATCTTGCGAAATTTCCAGTCACTTCACATATCTGATAAGAATAGAATTATAAATTATATTGAGCATCCTATTCGTGAATCTGTTCTGGTTATTGAAACAGGAAAAGTTAATCTAAGAACAGATATATATGCAAAGCTATTAAAAAAAGTGCCGACATACTATTTTTATCATCCCTATAATGAAAATGACGCTGAACGATTCCTACAGATAGAAGCGAGAAAACATAATAAATTATTTTCCGAAGATGCTCTAAAACTTATGGTTGATTATATTGGATTGAACTATCAAGAACTAAATAACGAATTACAAAAATTAGTCCTATTCCTGTCTGATAAGAATAGAATTGAAGTTGATGATATTAATAGCTGTATTATAACTTATAAGGGAAATTCAATCTATGAATTGCAAGATGCACTTGCTAAAAAAGATATCAAGCTATCTATGAGAATCTTAGAAAACCTGCTTGCAAATGACATTTCGCCAATTTTAATAATAATTATGATAACAAAGTTTTTCAAAACCATCTGGAAAATCACAATCCTTACATCCCAAAACAATCAAAATAACAAAGAAATAGAAAATAATATGACTGGCTTTTACAAAGTCTCAAATTTGATTAGGCAAGCTTCAAAATTCAACCTAAACGATTTTCCGAAAATCTTTCATATCCTTTTAGATACAGATTATAAGCTAAAATCTTTAAGTATTAATAAGAAAATAATTCTTGAATTAATGATTTATAGAATATGTAGAAATGTCTGAAAATAAAAATTTCAAAGCTGGTTTTGTTTCTATAATTGGAAAACCAAATGTTGGTAAATCAAGTTTAATGAATGCCTTAATAGAGCAAAAACTGTCAATCATTACACCTAAACCACAGACAACAAGACAGAACATTTTAGGAATTCTCACAGAAAAAGAATATCAGATTGTTTTTATTGATACGCCCGGTTTCCTGAAACCAAGATATTTGCTCCAGGAAAAGATGCAAAAGTCCATCTTGAATTCACTGAAAGATGCGGATATCATAATCTTTATAAGTGATATAACAACTTTCCCCACTGAATATGATAATCAGGTTTGCGAACTTATTCAAAAACTGCCACGGAGACACAAAGAACACAGAGCAAAAATTAAATTAAAAAAACCAACTCTGTGCCTCTGTGCCTCTGTGGCTAACCAACAACTTAACATCCCTAAGATTGCTGTTATAAACAAAATTGATTTAGCAGAAAATAATAATATTGAGAAAGCAAGTGTTACTCTTGGAAAATTTAAATTTGATGGAATATATTTTATTTCAGTTAAAGATGGAATTAATATATCAAATCTTAAAAATGAAATTATCAATTTTCTCCCCTGTCACTCCCCATACTATCCAGAAGATGATTTATCTGCTCAAACAACAAGGTTCTTCGCTCAAGAAATAATTAGGGAAAAAATCTTCAAATATCTCAAACAAGAACTGCCATATTCGTCTGCTGTTATAATTGAACAATTCTCTGAATCCGAGGATAAAGCAGAGATATTTGCTAATATTTATGTTGAAACTAATTCTCAGAAGAAGATAATTATTGGTTCAGAAGGAGAGCTGATAAAAAAAATCCGCCAAGTTGCTGAACGAGATATTCGTTACTTAATTAAGAAAAAAGTGAAACTACATCTCTGGATAAAAGTTCGCAAAAATTGGAGAAAAAGGGAAAGAATCTTAAAGGAGTTTGGGTATTGATTTATAGTCCTTGTCTTCTAACAAGGAAATTATCCGATTCTGGAGAATTGGAATCCATAATATACTCATTCCCAACGCCTTCGTTGGGAATGTCCCAATTGATGGTAAAATATAAATAATTAACTTTGCGTTCTCTGCCTGCTCCGCATAATGCCTATTGCTGGTTCAAGTATGTTACTTGAACCATGAATTAAAATGTTTAGGTTCAGATTACAAATCTGAACCAGCAGGTGCCAGCTGGCGGGTAGAAATAGGTTTACCCCGTTAGATAGCAAGCTCAATTAAATATTTCTATTTTAACAATGTAAATATTATCTAACGGGGTTTATCCTGTTTCTCCATGTGCACCTAATTTTATATTGTTAAAATTATAAATTTGTGTATCCATAAAAAGGAAATTCCTATGCAATTAAATTATTTGACAGAGGCGAAGCCTTTCATAAAGTATGTAACAGAATTTATAATAAGCCTTTTAGTAAAATCAAATATAGTTTTTATAAATAAAAGTGATTAATAATGTATTATAAGTCACATCAGAGGCAATTGATCATCAAAAAAGAGATAAAAATTATCTCTGTGCCTTTGCGTCTCTGTGGCAAGGTATTTTTAAAATGAATATCACATTTCTTGGCACATCATCAGGTCTTCCAACAAAAGAACGGAATGTATCAGGGATTGCTCTTAGATTTGACCAATCATCGGATTGGATGCTTTTTGACTGCGGAGAAGCAACACAGCACCAATTGTTGAAGACATCATATTCACTTCCAAAATTGAGCCACATTTTTATCACGCATCTTCACGGCGACCACTGTTTTGGATTGTTTGGACTGCTTTCAACTCGTAGTTTAAATAATGCGCAAAAACCTATTACAATATTTGGACCTATTGGGATTCGTGAATTTTTGGAAACGGTTTTTCAGATTACTCAAACTCATTTCAGATTTAAGATAGACATCCGAGAAATAGATTCCCAGAATACAAATTTTGTAATTCCACAAGCACACATTAAGGCAATTCCTTTAGAGCATTCAGTTACTTCCTATGCATTTGTTATTCAAGAAAAAACAAAATTAGGAAGATTTAAAGTAGAACTTGCAAAAGCAAAAGGAATACCGTCTGGACCTATCTATGGAAGATTGAAAAAAGGCGAGAAAATAAAACTGCCAAACGGTGAAATATTAAATGGAAAAGATTTTATTGAAAAACCAATTCCCGGAAGAAAGATAATTATTGCAGGTGATAACAAGAATCCTGAATTATTACTTTCCTATCTAAAAAACTGTAATCTGCTTATTCATGAAGCAAATTATACCGAGAAAGTAAAAGAATTAGTTAAAGAGGAATTCTTTCATTCAACTGCAAGAGATGTTGCAAGAGTTGCTCAAAAAGCAATGATTCCAAACCTGATACTTACACATTTCAGTGCAAGATTTTCCTTAGAATACTCACGAACAAAAAAATACTCTATTAATGATGTTTTACAAGAAGTGTTAACAGAATATTCAGGAAACTGTTTCCTTGCAAAAGATTTGGATACCTATCAAATTAATGCAAAAGGGGAGATAGCCTCCAACTAGAATCATATCTATATAATTGATATCAATAATAATATTAAAAATAAAAAGCCTGTCCGCCAGTACCCGATTTATCCCCGATATATCGGGGTCTCGGAGCTGGCGGATTGACAGGCTTATAATTTTCAAATTCAATATCTTTCTTTTATCTTTTTCTATGTCTATAATTTTTCATAGAACTTTTTACACCAAAACAAAAACAGAATATTAAAAATGTATTATCTGAAAATCCTTAGAACTAAATTCTAAAAACTCATTATTAATAGCTTTATTTTCTAGCATGAAATTTACTATTAATAAAATATCTTGTATCAATTTAGGTATTTCGTTTTCTAAAATGTTCTCTATCTTTTCCAAATCAACCGCCAAATAATCATGGATAATTACATTTCTCATATCTTTAATCTTTTGCCATTCAATTTTATTAAATTGCTTCTTGAACTCATCACTTAATTTCCCTGCAAACTCTCCAATTTGAGAAACATTCATCAGACAAGCATTTAAACCAATTCTTTTAGCCAAAAGGGCTTTTACACTTTTATATTCAGATTTGTATACTTCAATATCATCACACATTTTTAGAATTGCAAAAATAAAACCAATATCTTTCTTATACATAAATTGCCTCTTGATTAATCAGATACCTCATAAAATTATAAAGGTTTGATTCTTTGATGATATCAACTTTTTTATGAAATTTATCTTCTAAAAAGTCTTTTAATTCTACATCTTTTATATTTGTGCCATTAACAATAATATCAATATCACTAATTTCTTCTTCAAACCCCTTTGCATAAGAGCCAAATAATCCTATTTTTGTTATATTAAATCGCTTTTTAAGTTCTGTTTTATTTTCTCTTAAAAATAATAAAATCCTATTTTTATTCATAAAAATTCTCTGTTTATATTAATAACAAATCCATATCAATTTATGTATTAAAGCTAATAATACTAATACATCTGGATTAAGATTCTTATTTTAAAAACTTTTGTCAAGTTTCAGACAAAATAAACAAGAAAAATTATTTTTCCTGATAAAGAAAAAGCCTGTCCGAGAGATAGTAGACAGGCTTATAATTTTCAGTTTGAAGATTTTATCTTACTAATAACATCTTTTTAGTTATAGAACCATTATCAGTTCCCAATTTATAGAAATAGATACCTGAACTCATATCTTTACCATCCCAATCTACTGTATGAATACCTGCTGGCATAGGTCTATCTATAAGAGTTTCAACTAATTGACCTTTGATGTTGTAGATTGAGAGATTAACTTTGCTGTCTGCTGTAAGTTGACAGCTGATTGTTGTTTCTGGGTTGAAGGGATTGGGAAAGTTAGAAAGTCTGAAAATGTTAGATATAATTTCATCCTCTGCTACTCCCACTCCAGGAAGTTCTACATTCAATACAACTACCCAACCATCAAGACCAGGTCCTTCATAAGAACAGAGATAATGACCATCATCTATCTTGCATAAATAAGGATAATCTGCCCTCATTTCATCAAACTCAAAAGGTGTTTCTTTACTAATCGACCAATCAACAGGATCTACAGTTAGTACAACTGCATATCCATCAGCGTCTACACCTTTATAAGCACAAAGAAAATGAGTGCTATCTATCTTGGCTAAGTTAGGCTCACCACCAAGTTGTTCATCATACTCAAAAGGTGTTTCCATGCTAATTGACCAATCAATAGGGTTTACAGTTAGTACTACTGCCCAGCCATCGGAATCCGGACCTTGATAAGCACAGAGAAAGTGAGTATCGTCAATCCTTGATAAGAAAGAATAAGCATCACAATTTGTAGCAAATGTTAAGGGTGCTACTGCTGTATTTACTGTCCAATTGTTTGAGTCAACAATTAATATAACTGCTCTGCCAATATAACCTTCGTATTGAGAGGGATAAACGCAGATATGATGGGTATCATCTATTCTGGATAACATAAAATCAAATCCACTTTCTGGCTCAAAAATATATTCTGTTCCATAAGTAATTGACCAAGCATCAGGATTAACAGTAAAAATTCCAGCTTTTCCGGTTACATCCCACATATTATGAACACCGAGATAATGAGTATCATCTATTCTGGATAAAGCATTATAATATCCAAATTCATAATCATACATAATAGTCGTTTCTGTGGTAATGGACCAATCTGCAAAATCTATGCTAAATATAGATGCAAAGGCTTGCTCATAACCACCACAATAAGTGCAGAGATAATGGGTGGTATCTATTCTGGATAATCCCATATAATCTCCATCCTCATCATATTGATAAGATGTTTCAGTAGTAATTGACCAATCATCAGGATCTACAGTTAGTATCACTGCCATGCCAGTATAACCCGCATAAAGACAAAGATAATGGAAGTCATCTATTTTGGACATAATATTGTTCCTTCCACCCTTTTCTTCATCATATTCGTGAGGTGTACTCATTGTAATATCATAAGGGTCGCTCATGCAAATCTGTGGAAATACAAATATTGTTAGTATCAATGCTACAATGACAGTTATATTGATTTTCTTTTTACCCAATCTGAGTTGATTTTTCCTGCCAAAAGCAGGTCTAATTTGGAAATTTCTTTTTAGCATTTTTTCTTTTTTCATATTAACCTCCATATTTATTTAATTAAAATTTATCCTTCGTTTTTCCTCTGAAACTTTAGGGTAAGAGGAAGTTTTAACGAAGAAGGATCATCTTCTTAACTTCCTGAAAATCACCTGCTTTCCCCGATGAATCGGGATGCAAGCACAATTTATAGAAATAAATTCCTGAACTCATATCTTCAACATTCCAATCAACTGTATGATACCCAGCAGGTTTAAAACCATCAAATAAAGTCTTAACTAATTGACCTTTTATATTGTAAATCGTTATTTTTACATTACTTGTTTTAGGTAAATAATAACTGATGATAGTTTTTGAACTAAATGGATTTGGATAATTATGAAAAAGTGATGTCAAAACCATATCATCTGGATTATTATCATCAACTGAAACTATGGTCTGGTCAAAGTAATATGCACCCATATCATTTCTTGTTGCGTCAGGATCATTATATATTGGATCTGGATCTCCAGCATCTATACAAGGAGACATTGTAGAATCTGGTAATGGAAAGTTTACCCAACTTAAATGATAGTCTCCATTGAGAGGATCTATAAATAATGGGTCTAATTGAATATTATAATATGCATCGCAACTATCTCCATTTGCGTTGGTCGTTACATTTACTCCAACCCATTGTCCACAATTATAGAAATTACCATTCTCATTATTATAAAAATCTGAATATGTTATGGATGGATTCCCTGAGTCTACATAAATACCATAATCTCCTATATTATCTGATACTATTGAATTAATTATAATTGGTGAGGAACTACTACTACAGTAAATCCCCCCTCCATCATTCTCAGAACTATTACCTGTTATTGTTACATTCTCTAAACTCGGTGAGGAATTATCATAACAGGAAATCCCACCACCATCATAAGCACTATTACCCGTTATCGTTAAATTCTCTAAACTCGGAGAGGAATTATTCATGCAGTAAATCCCACCTCCCCGATTAGAAGCACTGTTATTTGTTATCGTTACATTATCAAGAATTGGATTGCAATTATCAATGCAGTAAATACCACCACCAAAACCATAGTTTCCGTTAGAAGAATTATTACTTATTACAACATTTACAAGAGTTGGACTGGAATTATTTTTGCAGTAAATACCCCCACCATGACCATCAGAAGGAGAAGCAGGAACATAATTATTACTTATTGTAACATTTTTAATTTTAGGATTGGAATTACTACACCATATACCACCACCATCATTTGCTGAGTTTTCACTAATAGTTACATTCGTAATACTTGGGGATGAATAATAACAGTATATTCCCCCACCAGTCGGATGATATCCATTTGTTATTGTAAAACCACATAAAATAGCTGTAGAATCCTCTCCATTTTCAAATGTTACAACACTTATACAACTATTACCATCAATAATAGTCTGAGAAATATAACTCGTATTTTGTGTTGTTAAGAATAATGATGAAACAACAATGTTTTTTCCATTGTAATTAATATTCTCAACATAGGTGTCAGGTTGAACAAGAACAGTATCTCCTTCCCAAGCATAATCAATTGCCGATTGAATTGAAGAAAAAACTAAAGGAACATATAAAATTGTTGTATGTTCTAAAAGCGTAATATCAGATATGGTTGTATTTGAATAGAATATTTGTTCATTCAAATATTCTGTAAAATATTCATCTTTTGAATAAATAATATCATAAAAACCATTTTCAATTTCAAGATTGTAATATCCGCTTGAGTCATTATAAACAGTATAATTTGAGTCACTTGGAGCAATCATTTTAAAATAAATTTCAATTCCAGAATGATTTGTCTGGTTTTCCAGATAAGCATGTCCATCTACTGTAATAGTTGTCGCAAATACATTGCTTACAATAAATATATTAAGTAATATTGCTAAAACCAATAATAAGTAATTTCTTTTCATCTTTTTTCCTCAAGGATTATATTTAAATAAAATTAGATTTTCCCAAAAATTTTTTTGTTTAAAATGTGTATTTATTTTTTATTATTTAATTTCCAAGTGCAAAATCTATCTCATACATAATAATTGCAGTATGGAAGACCACTCTTCGAGCATCAATCCAAACTAAAGATTTACCTTGCTTTTGATTGCCATGCTCCTGTCTTTGAATTAAATCAATTAATGTGAGCCAATAATTAAATATGGCATCTAAAAATGGTTTTTCTGTTTTTCCTAATTTTTCAGAGCGTAATTCTAATAACTGTTTAATTCGATTTTTAGTCTTAGATTTATCTTTATCAACTCCTGATAATTTGAAGTGTTTAATTTGTTCATTTGCAAATTCCTGAACTGCTTCTCTACAAAGATGACCAATTGTAGTTAACTGATTGTCTGTTTCACTGCTCCAAAGAATATTTTCTGCTTCGGACCATTTTCTATAAGATAAGGGATGCCTTTTTTGAAATTGGTCACTATATATGTAGCCTATTATTTCTTTTTCGACCTTTTTAATAATTTTAGTTTCTTTGCCTTTAAGTTTTTCATAATGCTTAAACCCTTCTGGTTCTATAGAAACGGTTTTCATATTACCTTTTTCGGTTCTTGTGGAAATTAAGCCATTCCTAGATAAAGTGTCTATATCTCCCATAGAAATTTCCAACCAACCATCCGGTCTTAAACCTGAATGTCTGATTATTTTTGGACGAATGTCTGTTACAATATATAATTCTTCATGCTTATTTTTTGGAACGTTTCGAACTGCTTCAACTAATTTGCAAAGCAAATCTTCTTGCTCTTGCTCAAGTAAAATATAAGAGTACATTTTTACTCCTAAAAAATTTTTTACCGATTACACCTAAACTATAGCTCAATTGCAACCAATATTATATTATTCTAGATTAGTTCAGATTAATCTGAACCTTAATTTTCATTTTCCTAAATTTAAACTTTTAACCGTAGTATCCATAATTAGATGGATAAGCTTATAAAACAAGAGTTAAAATTTATTTCTTTGAAACAGATTCCAAATATTCATTTAACCATTTAACCACAACTTCTTCTACATAATAACTTTCGCCAACATGCAATCCGAAATTGTCCCCAAACTTAATATTACCTCTTTTATCAATAAACAATTCTGTTCCAATTTTTTCTTTTTTTTCAACACCATCTTCAAGAAATACTCTACTAAATGTAACTCTACCTTTATTCTCATTTTGAAGATTAACTAAGGACATTTCAATAACAAAAGTAATATCTAGAAACTTTAACGAAAATTTGTTTTCAAATATCTCAATTATTGAAACTCCCAATTTAACTTTATTTTCATCAATCTTGGAAACATGTTCATAGAATAAATTAAAATGGCTTTTGATATTTTCATAATCTTCATTTGCACAATACACTTTTTTGATTAATTTTTGATCTGGCATATAGACTCCTTAAAAACTATATTTTTTGTATATGAAAAACAGAAGAAAAAAAACTATTTTCTCTCTTTACTGCTGTATATACCATTTCCTCAACGACAAATAATTTATGAAAAGTTAAAATTTAAATTAAATTAAAACAGTTTAAACCAAAAGAGACAAATTATTTTTTCTCTGTCAAATTAATTTTTATCTTTGCGAAAGTTCAAAACTTTCGCAAAGTTTATGAAAACAAAAAAGGACGCAACTTCCATTACGACCTAACCTGAGGTATCGCCAAACACCCGCCAAGCAAGACATAAGCCTGTTCTCCGAAAGGTGAAAAAGTGCGTCCCACACGGGACGCAGCCTTCCTATTTGCTCTGCTTGGCTTAAAAATTTGGCGAATTTCAGGTTAGAACAAATAAAAATTATGCGAAAATTTTATTTTTTATGTTAGCTAAGTCATAGTTTTTCCTTTTATGTTTATAAATATACTATGAGAATTAATAAAACGATTTTCTTTAATTTTGTATATATCATTTCCTCAACGACAAATAATTTACAAAAATGTAAAATTTACATTAAATTAAAACAGTTTAAACCAAAAGAGATAAATTATTTTTTCTTTGTCAAATTAATTATCTTTCGCAAAGATTTCATCATCTCAAAATAATCATCTTCCTCCTCGGGTGTCATGGTCCAAACCATGACAGGAAATTTCTGTCACGAAATGGTTCGTGACAGCCTTGTGTCCTAGAAATATTCTATCTCAAAATAATCATCTTTTTGATAAATACTTTATCATTAGCTTCAAATTTATAGAAATAGATTCCAGAACCCATATCTTTAGCATTCCATTCAATAGTATGATAACCGGCAGGTTTGTCCTCATCAACAAGGGTTTTTACTAATTGGCCTTTAGTTGATTGAATCGACTCGTAAGTTTACCCTATAGGGAAGAATGACCGTATCGGGGAACGACGAGTCGATAAGTCCTCAAACTCCCTTTGTTTCGAGTCGTCGTGCCTTATCATGCCGAAGGCAGATCCACCTTTGGCGGACGACTCGAATCCCCTCTATTCATCGCATTAATATCATCTTTTTGATAAATACTTTATCATTAGCTTCAAACTTATAGAAATAGATACCTGAACTCA
>CAYNOU010000063.1:0-15573 GCA_964398885.1 uncultured Candidatus Cloacimonadota bacterium
AATATAAATAATAACCAAACAGCAAATATACTTATTTTTGTTTTCATTTTATTCCTTTCTTTAACTTTATTTACCCCTTTACCATTTTTCCCTCCCATTCGGTCTCGGCCAGTCTTGGCTAGGCCAAGCCTAGACAGGCGCCCAGACGGACAGGTTTTTGTGAGAAGTATTCCTCACATTCTCTGGAGTAAAACCAACCAGAAATGCCTCTCTACACGAGGAAGAGTCAAAAGAGAGAGGCATGAGCTGAACGAATTTATTCTTCCCAATGTAAAAAATATCATAGGTAAAGAGTAATTTAACCGAATGTATATGTGAAATATTCAGTAAATTGTAATTTCTGGGGGGGGGGTGAAACCAAAAATGCAAAATGGAAAATGTAAAATTAAAAATGTGAAAATAGGCATAAAATAAGTATATTGCAATATTTGCAAGTTATCAATCAGTATAATTCTTCTATTTCCCATTTTCTTTTTGTCCTCATAATTATAAATACAATTTAATAAGAATGAAAATAATTTTGTCAAATAAAATTATCTTTTCAGGAATATTTCTTTAATAATAGTGTTGGAATAATTTGTAGAAATGAACTTTAATGGTAAAAGCCGTCATAAATGGTCATAACGCTTTGCTGTCAAAACGCTCACTTCATTCGCTGTCAAAACGCTTCAGGCTACGGTCAGTCTTGGCTAGGCCAAGCCTAGACAGGCGCCCAGACGAGTCGCTGTCAAATGGTCAAACCACTTACTCTATCATAATAACATTTAACGAGCTGGATGCTCTTATGACCATTTTTGACTATTTATGACGATTCGCAGGGGCATATGACCACATTTGACATTTTTGCCCTTTCTATCTCACCAAATATTCTTATTCATAAATTCCCAGTTTTTCCCTAAAATTCTTGGTGTAACCTCTAATGACCTCACAAATGGATATAAAGTCCTAAAATGACAGAACACCTTCTCTCCATCTTCTGAAATATTGAATTGATAGAAACCAACAATATTTATCCTTCTATCCCAAACACCCATCCATCTGTCTTTTTTTGAGATAAACTTCTTTATATTTTTAGAGATAGGTTTATTTATTAACTCTCTTGCAATATTTCTGTATCTTGCATTATCTATTTTTATTCCGAAAACCTTTCTAAATTCTTCAAAATGGTTTTCTTTTCTTTTTAATCTATCATTATGGAATTCTACAAATAAAAATGAATCTTTCCTCTCTCTTTTAACTTTAATATAATTATAAACAAAGTATGTTCGTGTATCTTCATTAACAAAGCCGAATCTACTTTTTTTACTTTTATCAATCGGTCCAATTAGCGTTTTTGCTTTTTTAATGAAATTTTCAGGATTAAACATTTATTTCTACCCTACATAGGTAAATAAAAAAAACCCTATTGGTTGTATATACATCATTCTTCTATTGATTCAACATTTGCTCTTGGGATAATAATTTCTGAACCATCCTCCATTTTAGCTTTAAGAATTCTTACTTTAGTTTCACTTTGAACAACAGCCAGGTCTTCAGGTAAGGCACTTACGGTACATATTTTTCCAAAGTTAGGTTCACGAATAATACGGATTGGACTTCCTATTTTAAGCCCTGTAGCTTCTTCTTCTTTCACTTTTAATTCCTCTTTTTTAAACGGGATAGGAATAATAATTTCTGGACGCATTACACCAGCACGGATTTGGGTTTTTCCATGCATAGAAGCTTTATATCCTTCAAAATCTTTCAATAAATTAAAAGTTTTTTCTGCCATATCAATGGGACCAAATCCCTCAGTAAGAACAAGGGTAATTCCTTTTTCCTCATGTCCAGTGATTGCAACACCAATATCAAAGCCAAGGAATTCCTTTAAATCCTTGTCGTCAATGCCACCTGCAACGATACCTTTGGCTTTGATATCTATTGCTTTTTTTATAACTGGAAGGGTAACTATTGAACCGCCTACAATAATCTTATTTTGAAAAGACTCATCAATTAAATCAGAAGTTAAAATACTATCTGGACTTTTTACAGCCATTTTAATTTCACCTGTAATTTCACCACCAATTCCAAAAATACCCTGAATATAAGCGGATTTATTTTCAATTTCAACTCCCTCATTTTTATAAATTTTGCTCACAATTCCATCCATAAATGCTTTAATTTCTATTGGAATAGGAGGTTCTCGCAATAAAACCTGTCCTGTAATAGAAGATATATTCTCCACTGTTCCTTTTACAGGAGAAGTTACATTACTATGAAAAAGTCCAAAAAGAGTTTTACTGGAAGCAATAACTTCTCCTTTTTCAATCTTATCTCCAGCTTTTTTTACCATTTTCTGAGGAACATCCCCTGGAGGAATGGCTAATTTATTTGCTATATTTATTGGAACAACTTCGCCTGGCAAATCGGTTCGTGCTACAATGTCATCAGCACTAACTTTATCTCCTTTCTTTACTACCACAGTTCCTTTAAGTGGTAAGATTCTATCTTTTTTCAGAATCATACTGCGACTAATAGTTAATCCTGGTGTATACGCTTGTGCCATTTCTCCTCCTAATCCAACTTATTCTTTGGATAGACTTCTAATGCTCGCATCCATTTTCTTAATGCCTTTATCCTTTCGGACTTATCATCGGGCAAATGCATTCGCATAGTTTCCTTCTTCAACACTTCATCATAATAAGGCTCTCTACCTCGTGTATCAATAATAATTCCAACAACCCCTCCAGAGAGTTCAGTATTGACCTCTGTATTTCTACCAGCACCTAAATCCAGTCCAGATAGAGGTTTTAATTTTGCTTTTGCATTTTGTCTTACACCAAGTTTAAGTAAAACCATTTCTCCAAACTTAATATCTTCTTCATACACCCTATCTGGCAATTCAATTTTAGAATGCAATGCAATCTTACCTTCTTTATATTTACCTTTTGGTGCAACGCATGTTCCTAAGTGAATTAAACAGTCTTTGTTAAAAACTTCAGTAGCAGCCTTTTCACTTATTGTTGAAAGCACACCTAATTGTGGCATCATGAAAATGCTATCAACAGCGAGTTTAGTTATACCTTCTGGCAGGAATCCGTCTATAAGCATCATAGCTGCCTGATTTCTACGAGGAGCATGAGATAATACTCCTCCACTTCCAACAAGAATATCAAGAGACATCATATTCACAATAGTTTGTCCTGAAGTGGTTTGAGCGAATGCGTCAGCGATTTCACTCTCTTTCTGAGTCCCTTTTAATGTAACGGCAAATTCTTTATGCTGTTCAAATGCAAGTCTGAGTGCTTCTTTTGCAATTGCTTGTTCTAAGATAAGTTCTTCCATAAGAAAAGGTATTGTAGTTGGACGAATCATTTTATTTTTTATCATATTTCGCAGCTGATACTCTGGAATATCAAAGGGAACCCAACGCATAATATTATTTATTCCAGTAGAAGCGAGAACATTTGAGATGCTATAGCTCATACCAAGATTTGCACTAACAGTTCTGTTAAATATTTGCTTGTCAGTAAATACTGAGAAAATGTCTGTGGTAGCACCCCCAATATCCACGCCAACGACTTCAATATTTTTTAATTTAGCGATAGTCTTCATAATATTGCCGACCGCACCTGGAGTAGGCATAATAGGAACCTGTTCCAGTTCACTCTTCCCTGTATCAGCAATTGTCCATGTCATTAGTTTTTTATAACCCGGAGCCTGTGCCATAACATGTTCCATAAATAAGTCGTGGATTTTATCTCTTGCAGGGCCAAGATTTTCTCGCTCAAGGACAGGACGAATATTATCAGTTATAATTAAATTTGTTTTGCGTGAGAGGTTTTCCTTAACTAAATCCCGAGCTTCTATATTTCCAGCAAAAATAATTGGTAGTTTGTAGCCTGAACCTAATCTGGGTTTCGGGTCTGCTGCTGAGATAATTTCTGCAAGTTCTGCCACATGTTTTGTTGTTCCCCCATCAATACCACCGGAAAGCAGTATCATATCTGGTCGTAAATGACGAATTCTTTCAATTCTCTGATGTGGAAGCCTCTTATCATTACTTGCCAGAACATCCATCACAATAGCTCCAGCTCCTAATGCAGCTCTTTCTGCACTTTCGCCTGTCATACTCTTTACAACCCCAGCAACCATCATCTGCAAACCACCGCCAGCACTACTGGTAGATACATAAGCATCCACGCCAAGATTGCCTTTTTGTGGAACTACTATTCTTCCATTTTGTAAAATTTTTCTATCTTTATCACCTTTCAAATGGACTAAATCCTCTACTTCTTCAACTGCATTCAATACGCCTTTAGTAACATCATCAAATGGTGCTTCAACAGTTGTTGGTGCTTCTCCTCTTACGATTAATCTGTAAACGCCATTAATTTTTTCTATCAAAATTGCTTTGGTAGTAGTGCTTCCGCAATCTGTTGCAAGAATTGAACGCAACTCAGTTGCCATATTTTCCTCCAAACTATTTTAAATTCTTTAAAGCTCTTTTTTTCTTTTTTAATACTTTAAGTTCTCTCTTTTTTTCTTTCCATTTTTTATGAAATTCTATATCATAATTATCAATTCGGTCTAATAAATAAGCCACATTTTTTTCATCTTCTAATGCACATGCTAATTTTTGATATTCATTGGGTTTGAAAATCAATTCGGCAAAAGGACTTAACATATATAGTAATTGGCTTCCAATAAAATGTAAAGGTCTCAAGGATTCAATGAACATTATAGAAGCAGAACCCAATCTCCTCTGTGCAAGGAACTTTGCGATTTTATCCATTATCTCTTGTGCTTCCTCTTTTGATATTTCAACAATCATTATGCCCTGGCAATAGACGCAACATACACTTGATTTGCATAATATTCTTTTAATAGCAATGCTATTGACTTCATTGTAGAACCTGTTGTTATAACATCGTCAACTATTAAGAAATTCTTATCTTTTACATCTTTATGAGATTTTATTTTGAAGGCATCTCTAACATTAATTTCTCGCTCCTTTTTGGTTAGCATGGTCTGAGTTATTGTGTATTTTGCTCTTTTTATAATATGGTTACCTAATTTGATATTTAACTTATCAGATAAGGTCTTCGCTATAATATCAGATTGATTAAAACCTCTTTCTCTTTTTTTTACTTTATGAAGAGGAACAGGAATAATATAATCAATTTTAGATATAAAATCATAATTTGATAATTTATTTGCCAAAAATTCTCCTAAAAAGATGCCAATTTTTTTGAACTCATTATATTTTAAATTATGAATTAAACTTTGAATTACTTCATTAAATTTAAATA
This sequence comes from uncultured Candidatus Cloacimonadota bacterium, assembly GCA_964398885.1. Classification (GTDB taxonomy): domain Bacteria; phylum Cloacimonadota; class Cloacimonadia; order JGIOTU-2; family JGIOTU-2; genus JAGMCF01. The sequence goes on from CAYNOU010000063.1 coordinate 5,292, forward strand.
CAGAAACAACTCCATCAAACTGAAATTCAGTTCTACAATTCTGGCATATACCATTTTCAGCAGGATTTTTCCTGCAAAGTAGACATTTGTTTGTTTCTAATCTTGCTAAATTATTAATACATTCTTCGCAAATTATATCATTTTTAGTCAATTTTTTTCTACAAACTAAACATATATTTGGGAAAAATGGGCTAATAATAAGATTAATAATATTCATAATTTTGAATATGTAATTTGTTAAGATTTTCTATTTACTATCTCTGTGAAATTTTTTAAGGCTTTATTGGATAGGTTTCAATATTAGGATTCGCTAGAACTTCATCGCAGATTTCGTCAATCTCTTTTTTAATATGTTCTTTATCAATAGATTTTAGTCTTACATTCTATCAATAGTTTTATGGGTTCCTACCCATTTTAAGAGATATTTGTTGCCTTTTTTGGTAAAAAGACATCTGTAATATTTATCAACATAAAATTCCCAAAGTTCAGTTTTAGATTTAATTTTATGAATTTTCAAAGAAGGATGTTTGGGATTTTCAGAAAAAAATCTAATTTGTTTCTTAAATTTCTGTTTAATTTGTTCAGGTAACCTTTGGTATAATTCGGCAAAATTGGGATCAAATGCAATAATCGGTTTATCCATTATCAAATTCCGCTATTAATTTATCAACATCAGAAAATTCTTTGTAATTGCCTTTCTTGTAATTTTCTTCAGATACAACTAATGCTTTTTGAACTTCATGTGAGTGGACATAAAGTTCATTTTTTGGTATATTATTCATAAAAATAACTATAACTTCCATCTCTTCTTTAAAAGGAATTTTTTCTTTCAAAATAAATTTTCCATCTTTCCATTTACCCTTAATTGCCAGATTTGACATATTATATTTCCTCCTATTTTTATCTAATTATGAGTTCTGCAAAATAGCAAAATTTCAGGAATATTGAAGCAAAACTTAAGAATTAAATTTTCTAACTCAACCCCTAACCCCTTCTCTTACAAAGAGAAGGGGAATTTGGAGTCATCCCTCTCTTTGAAGAGAGGGACCGAGGGTGAGTTAGAAATACAATTTTGCAGATCTCATTATCTAATTCAATAGATATCAATAAAATTATTTTATACTCTCATAAATAAATTATGTCAAGATAAAATTATTTCGTTAAATTTCTCAATTTTTTATGAATTGATCTCAGTATTTAATGGTGACCCAAAATTTATTATTAAACTTCAAACTTATAGGTTTCAATATTGGGATTTGCAAGAACTTTATCGCTGGTTTCGTCAATCTCTTTTTTAATATGTTCTTTATCAATTTTTACTTTTCTCATATCTTCTCCTTAAATTTCTTACCGCAGACCTGCCCGCCGCTTCGCTTTGGCAGGCGGGGGCACAGAGACTGCAGAGATAATATAATTTATTTATAAGTTATGCAATTAATCAATTTTGTATAGAGATTTTTCAGTCTTGGCTTGTTTATTTCAAGTATCAAGTTTCCAGAAATACTCTTTTATAGATAAGATCTACATTTGTTAAGAATCTATCCAAATTAAATAGTTCTTGAAGTTCATTTGAAGAAATAATTTTCATCAATTCCTTATCATTTTCTAAAACATCCTTGAACGGTTGCTTTGTTTTCCAGCATTGCATAGAACATCGTTGAACTATCTCATAAGATTCTTCTCTTGAAATACCTTTTTTTATTAACGCTAACAAGATTGTTTGTGAGTAAATCAAACCATATGTTAATTCAATATTTTTCATCATGTTTTCAGGAAAAACTACAAGATTCTTGATTAAAAATTCAGATTTAACTAACATATAATGTAGTAAAATAGTAGAATCGGGTATAATAATCCTTTCGGCAGAAGAATGACTAATATCGCGTTCATGCCATAAGGCATTATTTTCTAAGGAGGTCATAGCATTACTTCGCAAAACTCGTGCCATACCACAAAGCCTTTCACTGAGAATAGGATTTTTCTTATGAGGCATTGCAGAGGAGCCTTTCTGTCCTTTGACAAATCCTTCTTCAACTTCGTGAATTTCTGTCCTCTGTAAACCTCGTATCTCTGTGGCAATCTTTTCAATTGTGCTACCAATGATAGACAAACTAGTAATAAACTCTGCGTATCTATCTCTTTGAATAATCTGATTAGAGATATTTACGGGCTTTAATCCAATCTTTTTGCAGACATACTCTTCTACAAATGTATCAATATGTGCATAAGTTCCGACTGCCCCAGAAACCTTGCCAACTGAAATATTCTCAATTGCGGATTTCATCCTAATTATATTTCTTCTCATTTCATCATACCAGAGGGTAATCTTCAAACCGAATGTGGTTGGTTCTGCGTGAATACCATGAGTCCTACCTATGCAAATTGTATTTTTATATTCAAAAGCCTTTTCCTTAAGAGTTTCAGAAAAGTTTTTCAATTTATTTAATATTAAAAGTCCTGCTTCACGCATCAAACAAGAATTAGTAGTATCAATAATATCTGATGAAGTTAATCCTAAATGAATATAACGCGAAGAAGGTCCAACATATTTTGCTACATCTGTAAGAAAAGCAATCACATCATGATTAACCTTCTTTTCAATTTCATTTATTTCTTTTAAATCAAATCGTGCTTTTGATTTTATGTTTTTAAGGTCTTTATCAGGAACTATGCCAAGTTTGTTCATTGCTTCCGCAACATATATTTCTATTTTTAGCCATTTTTTGAATTTATTTTCTGAAGTCCATATATCCTTCATTTCCGGTAACGAATATCTTTCTATCATGATTTCCTCTTTTTTAAACACAAAGCACTCAAAGAGCACAAAGAATTTTATTATTTTTTTTCAAATTTTTTCTATAAATGCCCCACGCAAAAGACGACGAGGACTAAAAGAACAGTTCTATTTATTAAGTTCATTACCATTGGGATTTTCTATTATCTTAACATCAGAAGGCATATTAAGCCTAAAGATTTCGTCATTAGATTCGTCGAAACTCCATTTATCTATAGTGAAACTTGCTATTTCTTTTTCATTTTGAGAAATAGTTAGATTATATGGCAAATTATTTCGGTAATTATTCAAAATAATTTTAACCTTTTCATATTTTATCAATATCAAGTTGAATTTTTTGTCAAACACTAATTCTACATCAGAGAGTGAAAAAATAAATTGGGTATTCATCTTTTCAATATTCTTGGACTCTCTAACTATTTTTTGAAGGTCCAAATTAAGATTAACTTTATTATTCTGTTTAAAAACATAAAGTATTTTTTTTGCAGGTAGGAAAATATGAAGTGAATCATCAAATAAAATCTGAGCTTGAGTACAAGGTGAAAGTCCTAATAAACCAGAATTAAAAATGTCTATTCTCAATTTCTTATTCTTTTTCCGTAGCAAAAAATTACTTTTCAATTCAAAATTTTTGAGTGAGAGATTAATGATGCCAGAAGCTTTGCAATTTTTCAAATAGGAAAGATTTGTAACTATTTTTTCTTTTATTTTCTCATCAGTTAGTTCGTTCTGTTTAATCAGAAGGCTGCAGGAACATATTAGAAATATTAAAAAAACTGAAACTATTTTTTTCATACCTTATTTTTATTATGTATCAAATAGGGATTTTTTGTAATTGAGATAAATCCAATAATTGCAGTTATAATCATCAACAAGCTTAAAATTTGTCCCATTGTTAGAAAACCAATTATAAACCCAAGTTGTGGGTCTGGCTGTCGGACAAACTCAACTAAAAACCTAAAAAGTCCATAAAGGAAGATAAAACTCCAGAAAATGAAGCCGTTTCTTAATTTCTTTTTACTAAGAAATAAGAGAATGACAAATAATAAAACACCTTCTAAAAAAAGTTCATACAATTGTGAAGGATAGCGTGCGAAATCTTCTCCAGGGAAAATCATACCCCAGGGCAGATTAGTTGGACGTCCATAAAGTTCGCCATTAATGAAATTTCCAAATCGTCCCAATGCCAATCCAATTGGAGCAACAACAACTGTTGGGTCAGCTAATTTATAGAAATTGTATTTATATTTTTTGCAGAAAAGATAGCCAAAAAATATTGAGCAGAGCATCCCGCCGTGAAATGACATCCCACCATGCCATACAGCAATGATTTCAAATGGATTCCTGATGCATTCTTTTAAATTGTAAAATAAAACATAACCAAACCGGCCGCCAATAATGACTCCAAGCATTATATAGAAAAATAGATTTTCATAATCAGATCTTGTAATTTTCACATTTCTTTTCTTATAAAGCTTTTTTAATAAAAAATAGCCAATAACAAATGAGATAATATACATTAAGGCATACCATTGAATTGTGAATGGTCCTATCTTTACAATTGTTGGATTAAAATTTGGAAATTTTATCATCTTATTTTACTCTAATATTATACCGCAATTAAAACCCCTACTTGTCGGGACTAATAATGAAAAATAATTAATAAAAGAATTTGATATTCTTAACTTACTGTATCTAATATAAGTCGTTCCTCTTCTTATAACCTAAGTCTTTTTCTAATAATTCAGTCATATCAATATGTTGCCTTTCTTCGCGATTATTAGCGGTTGGTTACATTTTTCCAGCATTTGAATTAAAAAGTAACTTCCTGCTATTAAAAAATACCACTATAGATTCATTTATAGATTATGATGATAAGATTATTTACAAAAAATATACAACAAATTTGTAGTCAAGAAAAGTGTAAAAGCAAATATATTTTTATATTGTTTTCAATTACTTGACATATAATAAAGACGATTTTCTTTATAGATAATTAATTATTAGGAATAAAGCAATGATTGAAGTATATAAAACGATTGAGAAAAGGTTAACAAAAATTGGGGTTGAAAAAATTAAAGAAAAGAATTTCTGGATATATATAGTATCGCCTACTCCCGAAGAAATTGAGACTATTACAAATACATTTGATATTCCGAAAGATTTTATTGAAGACCCATTAGATATTAATGAAAGTCCACGAATAGAAAGAGAAGATGATTCAACTTTAATTATTATTCAGATTCCATATTATGATGACGAAGAAGAACATATAAAATTTATAACAATACCTCTTGGAATTATCTTAGCAAAAGAGTGCCTTATCACAGTATCCTCTAAGGATGATGATGTGCTTCAAAACTTTTTCACAGGAAGCGTAAAAAACTTTTCTACTAACAAGAGAAACAGACTAATTTTGCAAATTCTATCCAGGACTGCAACTGTATATTTGAATTATCTTAAAAGAATCAATAGCCAGACCACAGAGATTGAAAATCGGCTACATAAGTCAATGAAAAATGAAGAACTAATACACTTATTAGACTTTGAAAAGAGTCTTGTATACTTCAGCACTTCACTTCGTTCTAATGAATTAGTAATGGATAGACTCTATAGGTCTGGACTTTTAACTAAATTTGAAGAGGATAAGGATTTTTTAGAAGACCTGATTATTGAAAATAAACAGGCATTGGAAATGACAAATATTCATTCCAACATTTTAAGCAGTATGATGGATGCTTTTGCATCTGTAATATCAAATAACCTTAATATGGTAATGAAATTTTTGACCTCTGTAACAATCATTTTAATGATTCCCACATTAATAGCAAGTATTTACGGAATGAACATCAGACTTCCTTTTGCAAGGTCGCCACATGCATTTGCAATTACTATAGGTGCATCAATCGTTTTCTCTTTAATAGGCGTGTTTATATTTATAAAAAGGAAATGGTTCTAATGTAATCATATGCTCCTGTGGAGCGTCATAAGAGACTTCGTCTCGTCAAAATGCTACTTCATAGTGTCAAAAATAGTCATATGCTACTTCGTAGCGTCATAAGATTCTACAAATCGTCAAATATCTTCATTTTTATCATAGTGACTATTTTTTTTAACAGCGAACAAAGTGAGCGTTTTGACAGCGTAGTGTTATGACGGCTTAAGCCATTTTGACAGCGAAGCCTTATGACCATTTACCTTTTCTTTCTTTTTCTTTTATTTTTTGGTTTACTACTTTTGTCCCTTGTTTTTAGTTTGGTTAGAACAGCAGACCGGCTTTTACTTGCTTGAAACATTAAAGGAAGAATATTAACAATCCAGAAAGCTATAATTAGGATTGTTATCCCCCAATTCATAGTAAAATTTTTATAAAGTTTGTTACCAAATAGAAAAATTATAACTAATACAACTGCAGTAAAACCCATTGCTGTATACGATATGTTTAATACTCTTTTCCTTCCAATTTGAGCTACTCTCTGGGCAACAGCATCCAAGCCTAAAATTAGAATAATAATACCAGTAATTATTGAAGCCATATTCATAGAACCTCTTTACATTTATAATTGTTATCTTTTTTTCTTGTAATCCAAACGATTAATGGAAATGTAATCATTGGTACACCCATACCTAATGTTGCAATAAATGGTATTTTATCTCTTGGCAAAATAAAAAATAATGTTAGAGTTATGACAAGTCCCAAAACAGATGATATTTCAGCAGCGATTTTATTTGCTTTTTTCCAGAATAAACCATATATAAATGGAGATAAGAAAACAGCTGCAATTGCACCCCATGAAATTACCAATAATGTTAATATTACTGCTGGTTTTAAAAGAGTGATAAATAAAGAAGTTAATATAAAAACTACACACATAATTCTCATTAATAAGTTTAGTTTTTTATCTGGTGCTTTGGGTTTAACAAATCCATGATATAAATCCTTCACAATAGATGAACTTGATACAAGAACTAATGCTGCTAATGTAGACATTGATGCAGAAAGCACTAATAAAAGTATCATAAAATTTAAACCTTGTGGTATTAGTGTTTTTATTAACATTGGAACTAATTTATCAACAAAATGTATTTTATCAGCAAAAATTTCTGGATGAGTTTGAGGAGAGAGAAACACTCTTGTCAATGAGCCGAAAAAATATGCTGAACCGGCAACTACTATTGCGAAAATCGTACAAATTATTGTTCCGCTTTTTATTGACCTGTCATCTTTTATTGAATAGAATTTTTGAACCAATTGTGGCATTGCGAGTGGAGCAACACTCGTGATAATCACTATAAATAAAAGTGGGAAAAATCCAGGAGGTCCAATCACTTGAGATAGTTTTGGATTTATGTTGTTGAGTTTATTTGTTATTGCTGGTAAACCTCCACCGTTTTTTATTGAAAAATAAACAAGAAGAATTACACCAACAATCATTATTGTGCCTTGAATTACATCAACCAAAACTACTGATTTAAAACCACCTAAAATCATATATAAACTGATTAATACTGCCATAAGAATGAGAATATACTCAAATTTAATATTAAAATTGATTTCAAAAAGATAACTGAGTCCCATAAATACAGACGCAGCATAAGGAACAAGAAAGACGAAAATTGCTATAGCCGTGAAAATCTTTAAAAAATTTGATTTATACCTTAGTTGTAAAAATTCAGGCATTGTATAGGCATTCATATCTATAGATGCCTTACGGATTCTTTTACCCATAACGGCCCAAACAAATAAAGTTCCGATTAAGGCATTTCCAATTGCAACCCATAAAGCTGAATATCCAAATCCCCACCCAATTTTGCCTGCAAAGCCAACAAAAATTACAGCACTAAAATATGCAGTTCCATAAGTGAATGCAGAAAGCCACGGTCCTATTGCTCTTGACCCTAAGAAAAAATCACTGAATGTCTTTGTCCGCTTCATCCCATATATTCCAATACCTAATAAAAATAAAGCGTAAAATCCAAAAAATAAATATTTTCCCATTCTTCTTTATCTCCAATATCTTAATTTAAAAATCATTATAATAACTTCTATCTGTTATTTAAGGATTTACAATTGGTTGATATTTTATAATTCTCTGTAAAGAAATTTGTAATCAAAAAAATTATTTTCAAATTCACAAATTAAAATATTTCAAGCTTTGCAGGAGTGTAAGTTACCAAATAAATCATAGTTAATTACTCAAGTTTTGCACCTGGGAACTCTATTCCGTCTGCCACCTGCGAAACTTGGGTTAATTATTTATAATATCTCCTGTGAAATATGAGTTCAAGTATTTTTGAAATTATCAATAATTGTGATTATTAAAATAAATTTTTCTCAAAACGCTTTAATAAATTTGACAAGATTTAAAATAAAATATCGCATATTTTGATTATTATGAATCCTATCAGAAATAATTTAATTCCCTTAGAATTGTTTTTTGTATTTATAGGAATTCAAAATACATAGCGCAGTAAACTGCAACTAACCGCTCAGTCTCGGCTAGGCCGAGCCTAGACGGAAGAGAATCCCGCCATTGCGGGACAAAGTCCACCGAGTTATTTTATTATCTTTGCCTGCCCTGTTAAATGTTTACTATTTAATAGGGTGTCCTTTGCGTCTACTCTGCGAACTTTGCGGTTAAATTTCTTGCTCAAAAAACTCCACCAAAGGCGGATCTGCCTCTGGCATGAAAAGATTCTATTTGTAATACTATAGTTATCAAATTCTTATTGATATGCAAAAAAATAATTATTTAAAGAGGGATGTTGATGAGACCAAAAGTTAGATTTTTAGATGATACATTGATTGAACACATCAAAGCAATTAGGAAAGTTGTTGACAATTATATAAAAAAAATTTAAATAAGTAAATGAAAACTTAATAATGGAGAGAGTATGAAAATTAAATTTTTTATGCAAAAAAACATTAAGACATGCACAGAAAATGAAAGCGTAGCTTCAGCAGCAAAAATTATGTCAACCTATAATATTGGGTCAGTAGTTGTGGTAAAAGATGATATTCCAGTTGGTATCTTTACTGAAAGAGATTTGGTTCAAAGAGTGGTAGCAAAAGATATTGAGCCTGAAAAGATAACTGTAGGAGAAGTAATGACCAAAAATCTAATTACGGTTGGCGCTGATAAAAGCCTGGGTTCTGTTTATCATATCTTTGTTACAAAACATATTCGTCACATTCCTGTTGTTGAAAATGGTCATTTAGTTGGCATCGTTTCTCAAAAAGACCTTGCCAAAGTTATTGATGACCAACTATTTGGTATGTATTATGATAATTTAGATTTTTCTGGAGATTATTAAAAAAAGCAAGTGAAAATATTTTGAAGCCGAAAATTGTTTCTAATCACTTAGACAAAAGCTTGAATAACTGAGTAATGCCTCTTGCAAATTATTAATTTTTCCCAATTTAATTGACACAGAAAAACTAAACTGCCAAATCTCATCTTAAGAAAATATCCTAAAAAGGAGTGTAATATTATGTTCAAAAAATATTTTGGACTATTCATTATACTGATAATCATTTTTTCTGGATGTGCTAAACGAGCACCATTAGGTTCAAAAAAGAATCCTATAAAAATGTATTTCGTTCCTTCAATGGAAGCTGGGAAAATTGTAACGAGCGGGACAGCAGTGGCTGACTTTTTAACAAAAGAAACTGGTTATCACTTCAAAGTAGCGGTGCCAACAAGTTACGCTTCGGTTATAGAAGCAATGGGGACAGAAGAAACCGATATTGCCTGGCTGGCAACCTTTGCTTATGCTTTAGCAAATGAAAAGTTTGGGGCAGAGGTAGCTCTTACAGTAGTTCGTAAAGGACTTGAAAGATACCGAGGGCAATTTGTTTCACTAACTGATAGCGACATTAATACTATTGAGGATATTAGTGGTAAAATAATTGCTTATACTGACGCTGCTTCAGCGTCAGGTTATATTTATCCTTCAGCAATTTTGAAACAAAAAGGGGTTAAGCCAAGAAGAAGTTTTTTTGCAGGTGGACATCCTCAAGCAATCCTGGCAGTGTATCAAGGAACCGCTGATGTAGGTTGTACTTTCTGGGCTCCACCTGGTAAGGATGGTATAGTACGTGATGCTCGTAGAGCTGTCATGGATACATATCCTGATGTTATCAAAAAAACAAAAATAATTGGTTATACGGACTGGATTCCAAACGATACTGTTACTTTTAGAAAAGGTTTTCCTCCTGAGATGAAAGAAAAAATTATTCAAACGCTTTTAAACTTTGCCAATACAAAAGAAGGACACGAAACATTAGTAAGACTTTTGGATATTGATAATTTTGTCCGAGCAAATGATTCTGATTATAATGTTGTAAGAGAAGCTCTGAAAACCCTTGATGTTGATGCATCAAATCTTATTAAATAAAACACTCATGTCCCGAAAACAAATCAGGACACACCCGTCTGCCCGTCTTGGCTCGGCAAGTCATCCCATTTATCCGGAAACCTAAATGTG
>CAYNOU010000064.1:0-14179 GCA_964398885.1 uncultured Candidatus Cloacimonadota bacterium
GCTTCAAACTTATAGAAATAGATACCTGAACTCAATCCTTTAGCATTCCATTCAATAGTATGATAACCGGCAGGTTTATTTTCATTAATTAAAGTTTTTACTAATTGACCTTTGATATTGTAAATTTTAATACTCACATGGGTTGGTTTTGGTAATGTATAACTAATTGAAGTTTTTTTAGTAAAAGGATTTGGAAAATTTTGGGATAAGGAAAACTTAGTGGTTACTACATTATCATCAACCTGATAATTAATACCGTCAAAAGCATAAATCTGTATATCATCAATATTCCAGCCACAATAAGTCCATCCACCGTCGGTAGGACCCATTAACCATCGTAAATAAACAGCTGGCTGATTATCCGCTATATCTGAGATGTCTAAATCCATCTGAGTCCATGAATAATCAGTAATCTCAGTGGTATTCTGCCATACTGTTGTCCAATTAATGCTATCATTACTAACCCTTACATACGCATGGTCGTATGCAGGTTGTTCAACACCCAACCAGCGCCAGAACTTCAAATTCACATTAAATAAGTCTGAACAATCTATTGCCAGAGTTGTTAAACACTTTTCTGGAAGGCTATTTGGATAGTCACCATAAAGATTATACCCATAAACATTATCTCCCGTGTAACCACTTGTTGGATCTGGTCCACCATGCTCACCTCCTCCACCGGTTGGTTGCCCGAATTCCCAATCTCCTTCAATGCTCCAGCCTGGGTCTCGGCTAAGACTCCACTGGTATCTTAAGGTCGCTTCTCCAACTGCTAACTCTACCTGGCGAGTTGCATCACCTAAGTGGTTTGTGGTATTAGTAAAAGAAATCGTAGTAAAATGTACACCTTCACCTAAGCTTGTAGCATTACTATTAATTTCAACTGTTACCTCTGCTGTTACATCTGGTTCTAAAACACCAGATACATCACCGGAAAGGGTAAGCCAATCAGCAGCAGGACTATGGGTTACCTCGTAATTAACAGGCTGAATATCCTTATTTTGAATCGTGTAAGTCTTACTTAAAGGTGAAAAAGGGCCACCTACAGGTCCCTCAGATTGTAAACCACTCTCCGGAATAATTTGCAATCCTCTATTTACTGTTAAAGCTTTGATGCAAAAGTTTGCTGTACCATTCCACGATGGATCGTCAAATTCAAAGTCATAAAAATCCAGCCAGGTTGAACCGCTGAGATAGTAACTTTCATCCGGATTTGCTGCTGATTCAACAATAGTCCTATACTGGGCTCCAAGCAAGACAGGAACATCAGAGGTTCTATCATATGGCTGTCCCCCAGCAGACAGTTCAAGATAAATGTAAAAATCATCATCTGGATTAAGTCCCACTGGCGTTTCTAAATCTATAGTATGAAATCCTGTAAATTCAACTGTATCAGTTTTTGAAGAAAGCTCATCTAACAATACACCACCTTCAAATCGGTCGTAAACTTTTACTGTGTAAATCACATTATCTACAGCTGTAAAAAAACTCACTGATTCTAACAATTCACTGTCTTCAGATATGAATTTATTAAATGCTTTGTTACAATCTGTTTTTGTATCGCGCCAACCATGATAGTCATGATAATAGATATGGTCGTAACTCAAGGGTTCGGTATCTTGAAAGGAAATTGCTCCCATTTCAGGATGTTGACAGCAATGTTTATCATAGTAGGAAATCCAGAAATAACCATCAAGACCCCAACCTGTTCCCCAACTATTTTTGCATATCCAGGCACCTGGATTGGGAGCTTGGGTAACTATGTAGTCATCCCAACCCACTATAGCAACAGCATGATTTGGGTCCAATGTACTGCTTGGCGGTTGATAATGGATGTATTCCAAATTTATAAATGATGAATTATAGCACATACAAGTTCCCAGCACACCTTTTTCCATTATCTTGTTTTTTATTGTATTGATGTTACTTAAATCCGAACCTGCCACATACCACTCAATATCTTTCACATAATAATAATGATAACTTGTGTCATATCTCAATGGAGGTGTATTGTAAGATTGCCCGTCAATATCTCGCACAGCTCCCTCACTACGAGTGAGGTATGCAGAAGTAACTCTGTAGTCACCACCTTGGTGAACCTCAAGACCACTACCAGTTGGGGGAATGATATCATCATTATTATGCTGGTTAAATCCATTCCACCAATCAAGATGATATTCTGCAAGATTTGGCTCACCAATCTCTCCAGCAGCAGTCCAGGCACCTGTCATCATTAGGTTGCCCTCTATGGCAGCCATTGCACCATGGCACCAGCAGGTTCCTCCTTGTTGATTCTTAATTGAAGTTACATAATTTTCTCCATTAACATCACGTAAATCAAAAGTAGGTGGTGGGTCTGCGAAAGACTTCATAGTAATAATTAAAAAGATAAATAGTAAAATTAAAAATAATATTGCTTTTTTCATACTTTCTTCCTGTTGTTTTTATTCTCCTTAGAAATAGAGCGAATCAACCATTGCGTCCCGATATATCGGGATGCAAGGCTTGGGCTTTACCCCGTGAGATAGTAAACATCTAACCCGTCTGGGCGCCTGTCTAGGCTTGGCCTAGCCAAGACTGGCCGAGACCGACGGGGTTTACGGACAAGCATTAATTACTAAGATAACAATAGCAAGTAGATGTTTTTCATATCTGTGCTTCGTAATAATCTAAATCTCAGATATCGTATTACGAATTACTTTGGGAAATTACTACTAGGAGCATAATATAGTTTACTTTATTTCTACGGATTATAGTGGAGTGCGAAAACGAGTTCCGATTTATCGGAATGAACTTTTCGCAAATGCCGATATGCTGAAAGTTCGTCCCGAGTAAATTCCCGATATATCGGGATTTCAGCACTCCGCTTTTATTCAGTATTATGTATTGGAAATATCATGCCAAAGGCAGATCCTTCGGAGGTGCAAACAGTTTCATGCACTCAGTAGTAAGTAAATTTATAACAGGTAAAAAATTCTTAATTCTGAGATATAAAGTTATAATGGGTTGATTTAAGGTTTATTTTTTTCTTTTCAAAACTCCTCTAATTGTATGGATGATAAAAACTATCATAAATACCTTTAATCCTGTTAAGATTATTTTTGTTTTATCAAGTATATCAACAAATTTCGCATTATCATCTTTTATTTCAATATAACCAACAGGGCTGGCATCAACTTTTATTCCCAATCCACCACCTTTGCCACTTTTTCCTTTTTTAACACCTTCTTTTTCTGTTTCAGGTTCTTCTAACGGTTCCGGTTTTTCCTTTTTCTTAGCTTCCATTTCGCCAAAACCTCCACCACCTCCACCTTGAAATCGTACAGAAGCGACAGGAATTATAGATACATTATCTACCTTTTTCACATCACCAAATATTGATTTTACATTAGCGGTTTTCTCAATATTTTCTTTAATTTCCGCGATTAACTTTTTTATTTCCATCTAATCCTCCTATATTTTTTATTAATATGAGATATGCAAAATACCATTTGCTTGTCATTCCGCACTTGATGCGGAATCCAAAACCCTTTATTTAATTGGATTCCCGTTTTCACGGGAATGACAGATGAAGTAAAATTGCTCATTTTGCAGATCTCATTTTTATTAATTTATTATGAGATTACACAAAAAAGTAAAATACAAAATAAATTTGTTCTATGTAATTTTTTATCTTATCAAGATTCATCCTATTCTTTTTTTAATATCTTGTAATAATCCTCCACTTTCAATGATTTTTTGCATTTGTGTCGGTAGAGGTGTAAACTTAAAAGTTCTATCCCCTACCTTTAATTCGCCTAACTTCTCATCAATCTCAATCTTATTTCCTTCCTTATAATAATCAACTGCCTCAGGGCATTCTATCAAAAGCAATCCTTGATTAGTGCCACTACGATAGAAAATACGAGCAAAGGATTTAGCGATAATAGCTCTTATACCAACATATTTCAGACCAAGCCCGGGTTGTTCTCTGGATGAACCACAACCAAAATTCTTACCTGCCAAAATTACATCACCTTTTTGAACCTCTCTTGAAAAGTTTGTGTCCAAATCTTCAAAAAGATGTTCTTTTATAAAATCAAGATCTGTTGATGCATAAGTATATTTTCCAGGAAACATTAAATCCGTATTAATATTATCTTGATTATAATAAAATACTTTCATCTTTTGATTTACATTTAAACTATTTTTTAAAAGATTTTCAATTTTTTATGGTTTTCCGATACAAAAATATGTAAAGCCATTTATTCGGGTTTTCTCAGGATCATATTGATTTCTAACATCAAATAGAACCCTTAAGGATATTTTTTATCTTAAATTACGACAACTTAAGTTATCCGCCAGCTGGCGGATAACTCAAGGTTTTCGGTTTACTGAGAGAAATTAATTATAGAATTTAATCTGCAAATTTTGTCTTAAATAATTACAAATATATAAGATTTTACGACTAAAAGAAGATATATCCCTAATCTCAAGTAATCAAGATGAACAAAGAGTGTATTATCTACTATATTTGCAAATAAACTTACATTGCTATTGTTTCTACTTCATACTTTATCAGAGGAACGGATATAGTAGTTGCTGTATTGATACGTCTATTGTCCTTTAGTAACTCAGCTATATGTTCACCAACCTCTGCATTGACAACTTTTTCGCCACATTGAGGACACACTCCTGCTGGAACTTTTTCAATAATTACCAGTTTATCTTTAATCCAAAAGTCCTGCTTGATATTCTTCTCTACAAGTGGAGTGTTACATATTTCGCATTTCCCGTAATTATACATAATTATTACCTCCTGAAAATGTTATAGAGCATATACTGTTATAAAAAGTAATTTACCTGTACTTTTGATTCTACAAATTATACCAATCTCCCTTCCATCACTGGCGCTGCCTACAATTTCATAACGAGTACCTCTAGGATCCCTTGTAAACTTTCGTCTAATCCTTCCTGTTTCTATTGCTCTTTTAATATCTACAAATTTAAGATTATCTGCTGCCATTTCTTCAAAAAAATGTGGAATTGTGAATTCATATTCCTTATTTATAACCCTTTTGCGTATCCTATTAATTATATTTAGAATATTAACTCCTTTTTACTATAACCCATAATTCTCATATTCATATATTTCTTGGTATATTAGAGCTATATATAGTATAAGCAAAAGTATTATTAAGCACAATAAATTATGGTCTTCCTATACAAAAATAGGTGAAGCCATTCGCTTTTGTTTTTTCTGGGTCATATTGGTTTCTGCCATCGAAAATTACTTTTTGTTTGAGCGTATTTTTTATCTTTTGAAAATCTGGGTGACGGAATTGACGCCATTCTGTTATAAGAACTAAAGCATCTGCATTTTTCAATACCTGATATTGGTCATTAAAATATTTAATGAATGGATTATTGCCGAATACTTTTTTTGCTTCCTTAATTGCCTTTGGGTCATAGGCTTGAATTTTTGCACCCCGCTTAACTAATTCATTAATTATAATTATTGATGGAGCTTCTCGTACATCATCAGTCATTGGTTTAAAAGAGAGCCCCCAGATAGCAAATACCTTGCCTTTCAAATCTTTACCAAAATGCGCACATATTTTATCAATCATTATCCGTTTCTGTTTATAATTTACATTTTCAACTGCTTCTAATATTTGTGATGATGAATTGTTTTCTTGTGAAATTTTTATAAGAGCCTTTATATCCTTTGGAAAACAGGAACCGCCATATCCAACACCTGGATAAAGAAATTTATAGCCAATTCGTGAGTCAGAACCTATTCCTATTCTTATATCTTCAACATTAGCACCAACTTTTTCACACAGATTTGCTATTTCATTCATAAACGAAATTTTTGTAGCAAGCATTGCATTTGCAGTATATTTTGTCAATTCAGCAGAACGAATATTCATAAAGATGATGCGATTGCTTCTAAAAGTAAATGATGAGTAAAGGTCATTCATAATATTCTTTGCTTTCTCACTATCAGCTCCAACTATGATTCTATCCGGCTTCATAAAATCCTCTATAGCCATTCCTTCTTTCAAAAATTCCGGGTTAGACACGACATCAAAATCATAATTCAATTCTCGTCTTTTTAATTCAGACTTTATCGTTTCTTTTACTAAATCTACGGTACCAACAGGAACGGTGGATTTGTCAACTACAACTTTATAGCCATTAAGATATTTCCCAATATCTTTTGCCACAGTTAGTACATATTGAAGGTCTGCTGAACCGTCTTCGTTTGGCGGGGTTCCAACAGCGATAAATATCACTAAGGATTCTTCAACCGCCTTTTTTATATCAGTAATAAAAGATATACGATTTCCCTTTACATTTCTTTCTACCATCTCTTTTAACCCATACTCAAAAATTGGCATTACACCACGATTCAGCATATCAATTATTTCTTGATTATTATCAACGCAGATGACCTCACTTCCCATCTCTGCAAAGCAAGTGCCAGTAACTAAACCAACATAGCCTGTGCCTACTACAGCGATTTTCATATTTATTTATCCTTTCTGTGGTATTTGTTATAAAAATATTCAATAGTTTTCATTATTCCATCTTTTAAAGTTGTTTGAGGATACCAGTTAAGAATATTCCTTGCTCTGGAAATATCAAGACAACTTTTGTGGATATCTCCAGGTCTAGCACCTAATTTTTTAGGCTGAATATCTGAATTCATAAGTTCTGCAATCTGATGATAAAGTTCTCTAGTTGTAGTCTCTTTGTTTGTGCCAATATTCACAAGTTCATTGTCTCCTTTTTCAAGACCAATTAAATTTGATTTTACAACATCACCAACAAAGACATAATCACGAATCATTCCGTCAGGATTTTCCGGATAAGCATAAAGATTTGATGATTTATTTTGCAAGATATTTTCAATAAATATAGATACAACCCCTGCTTCTCCGTGTGGAATCTGGCGAGGTCCATAAACATTTGCATACCGTAGAACAAGATATTTTAAGCCAAACTGATGGTTATAATAATGGAGATATTTCTCAACTGAAAATTTTGCTATTGCATAAGGTGAAACAGGTTTAGGTACATAATTTTCTGTTGTGGGATATTCCTTAGCATCGCCATAAATTGCACCACCAGTGGAAGAGAAAATTACTTTCTTGACTCCATACTTTACTGAATTTTGCAAAACATTAATTGTACTTAAAATATTCACCTCCGCATCAAAAATAGGGTCTTTCGCAGAAACTGGTACGCTAATTTGTGCGGCATGGTGATTAACAATATCAGGTTTCTCATCATCAAAAACATCTGCTAATTTTTTATCCCGAATATCCATACAATAAAATTTGGCTTTTGGATTAAGATTCTCCCTACTTCCTGTAGAAAGGTTATCAACAATAATAACCTTATGACCTTTTTTAATATAAGCATCTGAAATATGTGATGCAATAAAGCCTGCACCGCCTGTTACAAGTATTTTCATACTATCTCCAAAGAAGTTTTTCGCCACGAAATTATACAAAAATACACAAAAAATTATATAATTATTTCAAAATATAAATCTCTTAAACTCGCATTTCTTTTTGCCAAGATTTATTAATTTCATCGTTTTTTCTCATTACCAAACCCCAATTTGTAGTGAACTTTTGTAAATTTTCATGATTTATTATCTCAATCTAAAGAATCATTAATAAACCAACCAAAAAGGAACAAAACAATTTTTTGGGATACTTAAATTTTCTTTCCATGTAAATTCTTTAAAATTTTTTTTATATTGGTTGTTATATTTTCCATAAATATTTGTTGGACTACCAAGGTTTCTTTACTTCTAAATCCGCAATCTTTTCATAGTGTTTAATATTTCTTGTTACCAGCTTTGAGTTTAATTCCAATGCAGTGGCTGCAATCAATGCATCCATCAACCTGCATCTGTACTTACGTTTCAACTCACCAGCTCTTAATGCAATTTCTGAAGTTACCTGAACTTTTTCGAAGATGCTTAATAATCTTTTAACCTTAATTTGCACCAAGATGTCATTCATGCTTTCTCCTGCTGCTAGTTCTTCTTCTGTTATAACCGAAATAGCCCCTACTATCTCACCATCTTTTATTTTCTTGAGATATTCTTTTGCATTTTCTATGCCACGCAAATGATCAATTATTATATCTGTGTCAATAATAACTCTATTCAATGCCATTCTCAACCATCCTTTGCTCTGATTCATCTCTAATTTCATTCACATAATCAATCCCACTTCTCTTTTCTTTCCAAACACCAAAACTATCTTCCAAAGGCTTCTTTTTAATTTTACAAATAATAATCTCTTTTCTCTCATTAATTAGCATCTCTATCATATCACCAGGGTTTATAGAAATTTTCTTTCTAATTTCTTTTGGCACAGTAAGTTGATACTGTTTATTTAATTTAACACTTTTCATACCAATAATCTCCTTTAAGTTTGAAGTAATGTCAATTATATTCAATTATATTTACTCTATTGTAAGTTAAACTATATTCTTACAATGTTTCAAAAAAATCAATAAATTATCACATATTATTTTTATGTTTTATTTTTGGAAAAATTTTTTAAAACATTTACTACCCTATTTGCAGTTTTTCCATCCCAGAATTTTGGAATAGTTCGTTCTTTGCAATACCCACCTAAGATAGATTCTACAGCTTTTATAATTTTTTGGGTATCATTTCCAACCAATTGATTCGTTCCTTGCTTGACTGTAATTGGTCTTTCGGTATTTTCACGGATAGTTATACAAGGCGCACCAAAAACTGTGGTTTCTTCTTGAATTCCGCCTGAATCAGTAAGAACAAGTTTTGCATTCTTTTCTAACTTAAGAAAATCAAGATAGCCTACTGGGTCTATAAACTTAAGATTTTTCATATTCTCAAATCGTGATTTCAAAGAAAATTGCTTAATCTGTTTACGAGAACGCGGATGTATGGGAAAAATCAAAGGAATTCTTTTTTCGATCTCTTCAAAAGCAGTGATTATCTTCTCAAAGTTTTTTTTATTATCAACATTACTCGGTCTATGTAAAGTTATTAATCCATAATTATTTGGACTTATATTTAGCCGTTCAAGAATATTTGATGTTTCAGCAAGTTTTTCATATCTTCTTAGAGAATCAATCATTGCATTACCAACAAAGAAGATTCTCTCATCTGAAACACCTTCTTTTTTAAGATTCTCATTTGCATCAAGAGAAGGTGTTAACAAAATATCTGAAATAGAGTCAGTTAAGACACGATTAACCTCTTCGGGCATTCGTCTATCATAGGAACGAAGTCCAGCTTCAAGATGAGCTACGGGAATATGTAATTTTATTGAATCCAATGCACAGGCAATTGTAGAATTAACATCGCCAGCTACCATTACAAGATATGGTTGTTCATTCAAGAGGACTTTTTCAAATTCAATCATTATGCGAGATGTTTGTTCACCGTGTGTTCCTGAGCCTACTCCTAAATAGGTGTCAGGTTCAGGCAGACCTAATTCTTTGAAAAATATTTCTGAAAGATTATTGTCATAATGTTGTCCTGTATGAACTATAAGTGGATGAAAATTCTGTTCGGATTTTAAAGCAAAATAAACAGGAGCAATTTTCATATAATTTGGTCTTGCTCCTACCACTAAAATTACTTTAATTACTTTCACAGCGAATTAGTATCTTTTAAATCTATTATTAAAATCTTTTCTATCTGATTTAGTCTTTTGAGCATCTTTCATGCTCAACTGTACTTTACCATCAGTATCAATTCCTATTACTTTCACATAGACTTTGTCCCCTATTTTGACAACATCTTCAACATGTTCTGTTCGTTTATTTTCCAGGTTTGACACATGCACAAGTCCTTCAGTATGAGGTAAGAATTCAATAAAAGCCCCGAAATCTCTAATATTTTTTACGGTTCCGAGATATACTTTTCCTACTTCTGGCTCTTCAATGATACTTAAAATTTTCTTCTTTGCTTTCTCAATAGAAGATTTATCAGATGACGCAATCTGAACTAAGCCATCATCTCCAATATCAATAGTCACGCCAGTTTCTTCAATTATTTTTCTGATAACTTTTCCCTGTGGACCTATGATGTCTCCAATTTTCTCTGTCTTTACTTTAATAATCTCAATTTTAGGGGCTATTTTGGAAACTTCGGTTCTTGGTTTATCTATTGTCTGTTTCATTTTATCTAAGATGAAGAGACGCGCATTTTTAGCTTTTTCCAAAGCTTCAGCCATAATTTCTCTTGTGATTCCCTCTACTTTTATATCCATTTGAAAAGCTGTAATTCCTTTTTCTGTACCAGTAACCTTAAAATCCATATCACCGTAATGGTCTTCTGTTCCAATAATATCTGTAAGAATAATATGTTTATTATCTTCAAGAATTAGTCCATTTGCAACACCAGCCACTGGTCGTGAAATTGGCACGCCTGCCGACATCAAGGCTAAGGTTCCACTGCATACAGTTGCCATTGAAGAAGAGCCATTAGACTCTAAAATATCAGATACTATTCTGATAGTATAAGGAAATTTTTGCTCATCTTCAGGAATTACTGGGGATAGAGCTCTTTCAGCAAGATTGCCATGTCCCAATTCTCTTCTTCCAGGTCCACGTAAATACTTTACCTCACCAACGCTAAAAGGTGGAAAGTTATAATGTAAAAAGAAACGTTTTTTATACTCCTCATCCAACTCATCAATAATCTTTTCATCCGAACTTGTACCAAGTGTTACTACGCCCAAAGATTGTGTTTCTCCACGAGTGAAAAGTGCAGAACCATGTGCATAAGGCAAAATATCAATTTCGCAAGTAATTGGTCTAATCTCATCAAATCCACGACCATCAACTCTTCGGTGTTCTTTAATAATTTGTGAACGAACTAATCGCTTAAAAAGGTTATCAAAAGCAGTTTTAATCATCACCTGTTTCTTTTCAAAATCATCTGGAGAAAGTTTCTCTGCGTATTGATTTATTATATTATCCAATAAGTCACCTACGGCTTGCTGCCTATATTGTTTTGATGACAAGTTCATTGCAACTTTTAATTTGTCAGTTGCGAGTGCTGAAATCTCATTTGTTATATCTTCATCTACTACATCACATTCAAAGTTTTTCTTTTCTTTACTTGCTTTTGCAATAAACTCTTTTTCAAATTTAACAATTTTCTTAATTTCATTATTAGCAATCTCTAAAGCCTGAAGCATTTTATTTTCTGAAATTTCTTTAGTGTCTCCCTCAACCATCATAATTGCATTCTCTTTTCCGGCAACAGCTAATTCAAGTTCTGAATTTTCTAACTGCTCAGTAGTAGGATTAACAATAAATTCATCATTAATTAATCCGATGTTAACTCCAGCAATTGGACCGTGAAAGGGAATTTCAGATATAGATAATGCAACAGAAGCTCCTATCATTCCCAAAATATCCGGAGAATTGGCTTTATCATAAGAAAGAACTGTTGCAATTACTTGCACTTCATTGCGAAAGCCCTCGGGGAAAAGTGGTCTAATTGGTCTATCAATAAGTCTCGCAGAAAGTGTAGCGGTTGTTGATGGTCTCGCTTCTCTTTTAAAGAATCCTCCTGGAATCTTTCCTGCTGCATACATCTTCTCAACAAAATCAACAGTTAACGGGAAAAAATCTATACCTTCTTTTCTCGCCTTTGAAACTGCTGCAGTCACTAAAACTACTGTGCCGCCATATTGAATCAATACTGAACCGCTTGCTTGTTTTGCCATTCTCCCCGTTTCCAAAATCAACCTTCTTCCAGCAAAATCAGTTTCCATACGAATTATCTTATTATTATACATTTTTTCCTTTTCTAATATTTAGTCACAAACACAAAAAAACTGATAAATTAGTAAATTTGTAAATCTAATTAATTGACAGGCGAACAGGTAACCAGATTAACTAATTAACCAGTTTACCCTATGGAATAGGTTCCACCATTCCACAGGGTGAACTAATTTACAATGCTACTTTCTAAGATTTAGTACTTTAATCAGTTTTCTATAACGATTGACATCCTTTTTTTTGATGTAATCTAAGAGTCTTCTTCTTCTACCAACTAATTGCAGAAGTCCCCTTCTAGAGTGATGATCCTTTTTATGAACTTTTAAATGCTCTGTAATACTAAAAATCCTTTGCGTGAGAAAGGCTATCTGTACTTCAGCAGAGCCTGTATCCGTTTCATGTATTCTAAACTCTTGCAAAATGGCATTCTTGGTTTCCTTATCCAATGGCACTTTTCCTCCTAAATTTATTTTAAGGATTTAACGAAATCCCTTAAGACATCCTGTAAATTGGGATACCCTATTTCTTGTAAGTAATATTTTACTCGGGCTGTAGGCTTGTCAATATTAATAATTCTATTCAAATCAATTGGAGTAGCAATAATTACTGAATCACAATCAGTATTGTTGATAGTTTCTTCTAAATCATTTATCTGTTTGGCAGAATATCCCATAGCAGGCAGTAATAAACCTATTTCAGGATATTTCTCAAAAGTTTCAGTAATAGTTCCAACAGTAAATGGTCTGGGGTCAACTAATTCTTTACAACCGAACTTTTTGGCGGCAACTATCCCGGCTCCATATGTCATCTCACCATGTGTCAAGGTTGGTCCATCTTCAACAATTAATACTCTCTTCCCTTTGATTACTTCTGGTTTATCTATAGAAATTGGTGAAGCAGCATCAACAACCACTGCTTTTGGATTTAGCTTCTGTATATTTTCTCTTATTGTAAGAATATCCTTGTTATTAGCTGAATCTATTTTGTTGATTACAACCACATCAGCCAATCGGAGGTTGGTCTCGCCTGGATAATATTTTAATTCATGTCCAGCACGATGTGGGTCAACAACTGTTATTTGCAAATCGGTTTTATAAAAAGATATATCATTATTCCCACCATCCCAAATAATAATATCGCTTTCTTTTTCCGCTTCATGCAAAATTGCTTCATAGTCAACTCCGGCATAAACTACTGTATTATTATTAATATGTGGTTCATATTCTTCTCTTTCTTCTATGGTACAATTATATTTATCTAAATCTTCATAAGTCTCAAATCTTTGCAATTTCTGCTTTATCAGATTTCCATAAGGCATAGGATGTCTAATAACAACTATCTTCTTTCCCATTGCTTTCAAAACATCAATAACTCGGCGTGTTGTCTGGCTTTTTCCACAACCAGTTCTTATTGCACATATTGATATTACAGGTTTAATAGACTTAATTTGAGCGTTTTTAGCTCCCATAAGTATAAAGTCAGCACCACAGGCATTAACAAATGATGCTTTATGCATAACATATTCATGTCGTACATCACTATAAGCAAAGACCACTAAGTCCACATCTTTTGCCTTTATTAAATCTCCTAATTCCGACTCAGGATAAATTGGAATGCCTCTGGGATAAAGAGTTCCTGCTAATTCAGCAGGATATTTTCTATCATCAATATCTGGAATCTGGGTAGCAGTAAAAGCTACAACTTCATATTGCTCATTATTACGAAAATAGATATTAAAATTATGAAAATCTCTTCCAGCAGCACCCATAATAATAACTCTTCGTTTCCCAAAATGAATGGGATTTACATTTCTTTTTAACATTTTCTGTTTCCTTTCAAATTCCAATTTTGAGTCTTTAACAAAAGTATAGATTGTTTGTGTCAAGGAAAATTATAAGATGAATATATTTATACGGCTATTAATCAAATCAAAAAATCATACATTAATGAGGATTTAATTATTGTGAACCGATGTAAGCCGTCTTGTCACAACCAATCTTGTCATTCTCCGACTTGATAGAGAAATCTAACAACCTAATCCTATTTATATTAAGACAGTATCAACTTGAATTAATTTGAGCAAAGCGAAACTTGATTTAGGTTTTAGTTGCACTTTTATATTGAAAAATTTGACAATATAAATTTTAGGTTTATATTATGAACATAAGTTCATAAAGGAAAATTATGACAAGACCAAGAATAGAACGAAAAGTTAAAGAGCCTCCAAGATTCCAACGGTTTAAACCAGTTGGAATTCCAGCCAGATTATTAGAAAGAATACCTTTAACTCTTGATGAATTTGAAGCATTAAGGTTGGCAGATTATAAAGACTTGGAACATGAAGCAGCTGCGAATCAAATGGGAATTTCCCGTCCAACTTTTACAA
>CAYNOU010000065.1:0-13713 GCA_964398885.1 uncultured Candidatus Cloacimonadota bacterium
CAACTTTCTCCTGTAAGAAAAGTTGAAATGCAATGCTGGTAGATATTTCAAAATATGTTGTGTCGTATTTATTATGCAAATCACGATATTGTTCATACAAATTTTTTATTTTTCCAGCTAGGATTTCTTTTTTGTTTATACGAAACCGTTCTTGATAATTTACTAAATGCGGAGATGTATTCAAACCTACTTTCAAATTGTGAGCATACAAGATGGATTCCACAGCAGCAGCGGTTGAGCCCTTGCCATTGGTTCCTGCAATATGGACTGCACGAAGCTTCTTTTCTGGATTACCAACTGCATCAAGAAATCCTTTTATATGACAAAGCTCAAGCTTTCTATCTATTGCAGTTTTTGCAAAAATTTCATCTAAAAATTCTTGGTATTTCATCTTTATCTCGTATTTCGTCCATCCCCGCGGACGCGGGGATCGCGCAGCTGGAAACGGCAAACGCTTAACGGGGAACGGCAAGGTTGACGGATACCGTAGAACAATTCGAGCAGCGCAACCGCTCAACGAAAGACCAAAGAAAACAAACAATTCAGCCACAGATTTTCACAGAGAAAAAATTATTTTAACGATAAAAATTTGGAGAGATTTTCATTTAATTAAGACAGCTTTTTTCATTTTTGATTTTTTCCCGTCAATTTCAACTTGATAGAGATAAATTCCACTGGAAACCCTTACTCCATTTACATCCTTTCCGTTCCAAATGACATCATTAATTTTTAATTTATAATTTATAATTTTTAATTTTTTTACCAATTGCCCTTTGACATTATAAATTTTAATCTCTGTGTTCTCTGTGCCTCTGTGGCAAATAGAAAAAGAAATCGTGGTAGAAGCGCTGAATGGATTTGGATAATTGGACAGCGAAAATAAATCTTCTTCTCCAAAGTCATCATCAACTGCTACATCAAAGTTGTAGAATCCAGCATCCTGTGGAATTACGCCAACAGTGATGGTGTTCAATAAGGACTCATCAGCAGAATAAATATAAACTACTCCATTATTAACCCAATCTAAGGCGTCTCCTAAATAAATGTTTCCATTAGGGTCAAATCTAACAAAGCAGCCGCCAGAAGCAAAAAGGTCATTGCTCGGATGAATTATATTCAGAGTTTGGCTGTCGTAAGCCATATATCCTTGCCCCATTCCGTCTGCAAGATATACAGTGCCATTCTCGTGAATTCCGATTTTAGTTGGAGAGCCACCAATTTCAAGAATCTCATAATCAGAATAATCGTTCGTATTTATTATGTAGACTTTCCCAGGTATATCAGCGTAATTTCCCGTGCAAACTACATGCAATCTGCCATAAGCATCCACCTCACAAAACTGTGGATTTATTCCAACAACAACTGAATCTATTACTGAGTCATCTTCCGTATCTATAATTGATATTGTGCCATTCTCAAAAGGACCAGTCCATAAATATTTTGTATTTACCACATATAATTTATTGCCATCCAGGCATAATCCTTCTGGCTCGTCTCCCACTTCTATAGTATCTGTAATCTCGTAAGTTTCAGGGTTGAAAACATAAACGGAGTTTGTTAAATAACCTGTTACAAAACCTTTGCCTCCATCTGGAAATATTGTCATCCAATATGGATTTGAACCTATTGGACAATTGATCGTGCCCAGTGTTGTCTCATTGATAAGATCAATAACCTGAATATTATGGTCACCTGAGTTGACTACATAACCAATATCATCTTTGATAAATATCTGATTAGCATAAAGGCCAAGCTGCAAGATATTGCTTGTTACTGTCCCGGTTTCTGTATCATATTTTGACAGTGTTTCGTCACCACCATTAACAATATAGACTGTTCCTGCAGATAAGGTTTGCACAAATATGCATATTAAAGCGAATACAACTATTTTTTTCATGATGTTTCTTTTTTCTTTTTTGATCTCATATAGCTGAAAGTTCGTCTCCCCGATAAGTTCCCGATCCGTTCAGGCTCGATGCCTGACCGAGACTAATATATCGGGATTTCAGCACTCCTTTTTATGTAAAATTATAACCGTCCCTTTGTAAGTTTTTGAAGCTTACTTTTGATATTTAATTTGTAATTTTGTTTCATAGTTTCTCCCTGAAGCAGGAATATTACGATATAATTCATATCTTTCATTAAACAGGTTGTTTATCCATAAGGTCATCTCAAACCCAAAATGGATTCCGAGATTTTGAGAGAATTTAGACATCAGGTCAGCTTTTTTATATTGGGAAATTTTTACAGTATTTGAAAGGTTCTCATATTGTTTACCCAGATTACTATAATTTATGGACAGAGAAAATTTAGGAATTTTGATGTTTATTGAACTGTGTATTTTGTATAATGGTCTGTATGGCAAGTAGTTGCCAAAATGGTCTGAACTTTCTGTTTTATTTCTTGGATAGAATTTTGTGCCTGATGCCGTGAAGGAGAGCCAATCAAAAATTGGAAGATTAAGGCGTCCTGAAATGCCGGAGACCCGTGCCTCTGCGAGATTCTCTGGCTTCCATATTCCATGTGGAGAACTTCTATACCAATAGATAAGTTTACTAACCTTATTTGAAAATCCAGAGATAGAAATGTCCATAAAGTTTGGATTCCAATTTAATTTCCCATCAAATCCATAGGATTTTTCCGGCATTAAGTTTGGATTTCCTTGTACGCGTGGGTCTCCTTTCCAGAAAAGCGTTGTAAACTCCGGCATCCGATACGAAGTTCCATAACCCATTGATAGAGATAGGTTATCAGAAAATTTTGGCAATATATCTAATCCCAATTTTGTGGAAACTATACTTCTGTCCTCTAATATCTTATCCAATCTTATGCTTGGATATGCGACAAATTTACACCATCTGTTTTTAACAGAAGATTTGCTAAGGTTAGAAAAGCTAAAGGTGGTGCGTTGTTTTTTGGGGATTGAAACTGCTTTATTTAACAGATTATCATATCTGTAACTCTCCACTCGCAAGCCAATTCTGAAGTTTGTGCTGTAAAACTTTTTTTCCCAATTAAAGTCAATTTGATTATCAAATAAATCCGCAGCATTTCTGGAATTATACTTATAATTAGGATGCGTTTCCAAATTCTTGTAGTGATTTTTTTGCTTTTGATAAAAACTTTTTAGATTTACCTCGTATTCGTTATGCATCAGGTGCGTTTCGTTCTTGAATTGACAGATTTCTGCAGATGCTTTTGCGTTTTCATAATAGATATAATAATTGATTTGTCCGGGAGTTCCTTTTTCTATGTTTTGCAAGAATGCAGAGAAATAGGTTGATAAGTCATTATTTATTTTGGTATCAGTTTTTATCATAAGTGATTTTTCAATGCTTCCGTTATTTTTGCGTTTTACTTTTTTTTGCTCATATTTATTGTAATACTCAAAATCGTTTTTTGCTTTTTGAAGATTTGCATTAACAAGTATATTTGTCCCTTTTATCGGAAACCGTCCAAGATAATTCCCTTTGTATTTATTCCAGCTGCCAGAAGTAAACACAAGGGAATTTTCTTTTAACATTTGCATGGGAGACTTTGTTATAATATTTATAACTCCGCCAATTGCTGCATCACCTGCAATAGCAGAAGCATTGTTACGAACAATTTCTATTCTGTCAACCATCTCCATAGGTATTTGCCCAATATTAAATGAATTGCTTCCAGCAGTATTAATTCGTATGCCATCAATCATTACAGCAACCTGTTTACTGCTGCATCCATTAATAGAAATGACCTTTTCGCCTGAGGAGTTTTCTTGAATAACCATTCCTGTTTCTGCCTCCAATCCGACGAGTAGGTTAGGTGAGTTTATTCTTTCCGATTTTACAATTTCCACATTTTGAGAAAGTCTGGTAAGAGTGCTTATTCTTTCACCTTTTACCCGGATTCCAGAAATCTCTATTGGCTCAATTTCCAATTTTATCAAAAGTTCACTTGAAATATTTGGTGAAATTTTTATCACCTTTGTTTTGTATCCGATAGAAGAGATTTTTAATTTACCTTCTTTTTCCGAACTTTCTAATGAAAAATATCCATTTTCATTGGATAAAGTTATCTGATTATATGGCAAGAATTCAATTTTTGCGAATGGAATCGGGTTATTTTCTTTTTTGCTGATAAGCCTTCCTCTAATCTCTGATAAGCAGATACTTGGTACAATTAAGATTAAAATCAAAATGAATACCGACCATACTTTTAACTGATTAGCGACCTGAAACTTGAAACTTGTCCACCAAAGGTGGATCTCAACCCGAGGCTGATGAGCCTCTGGCTCACGCCTCAGGCGGAAAACTTGAAACTTGAAAGATGCAAATTGACGCTTATTTTTCATAATCATACACAATATTTGGTTTCTCTGTAAAAGGGTTATTCACCACTCTTACAGGCACCTGATAGATTTTTGATAATTGCTTTTCATTTATAACTTCTTTAACTTTACCGAAGTCAGCAATTTTTCCTTTTTCTATAATCAATATCTTTTTACAAAATTCCGCAGCAAGATTTATATTATGCGAAACTGAAATGATTGTCTTTTTCTGTTCTAAATTAAGTTTTTTTAGTATTGAGAAAATTTTTATTTGATGATGAATATCCAGATGTGCAGCAGGCTCATCAAGAAGAAGAATGTCTGTGTCTTGATTTAGTGCTCTTGCGAGCATTACAAGTTGAAATTCACCTCCGCTTAGTTCAGATAGGCGTCTATTTGCTAAATGAGATAATTCCAGTTTCGTAAGTGTATTTTTTGTTGCTTTTTCATCAGATTTCCTGAAATTTTGCCAGAATCTGAGATATGGGAATCTTCCCATCATAACAATATCCCTCACATAAAAATCAAATTCATAGTAAGACTGCTGTATAACAACAGCAACCCTCTTTGCTATTTCAAATTTTTCATAGTTACCTATAAGTTTGTCGTCAAGTAGAATTTCGCCTTTATTGCTTTTCAGAAATCCACTTAAACATTTTAATAAAGTAGATTTTCCAGCACCATTCGGTCCGATAATTCCAATAAAGTCATGTTTTTTAATCTCTAAGGAAATATCCTTTAACACGAAATCTTTATTATACTTGAACGAAAGATTTTTAATTTTTATCATATTTTATTTCTAAACCACGAATTTACCCCGTGAAATATTTTATCTGTTTGTCAACTTACCACTTTTCTTGATAATTATTTCACGGGGCAAGCACAAACTATCCCGAACAGAAAATGAAAATTTTATAAATATTCCGCCATCGTCACGGAGTGGTCCCTGACGGCTCCTTTTACCGTCCACTCGTCTGGGCGTAGCCCGTCTTGGCTCGAGCCAAGCCGAGACAGGCCATCCGAAGCACGGCGGAGTCGTCACGGACCATTCGGTCTCGGCGCCCAGACGGGTCCATGACGAAAATCCAATATAATAGCTCGTGAAAGTTTGTGCATGTTCGTGGCAAAAAAGTTGACAAACTCCTACTATCCAAAAAAGTTGACAAACTCCTACTATTTTAGTATGTTTTAGATAAAGAATTTAAAAGGAAATAATCATTATGAAAATTTCTATTAATGCTGACTATATCTTGCGTGCTATGTATGAACTGGCGACAGTTAGCGACAAGCAAGCAATTTCTATTTCTAAAATTGCAAATGAAAAGCACATACCTCGTAAATATCTTGAAAAACTCTTTGTTAATCTGAAGAAATATGGAATTGTGAAATCTATTCTGGGCAAAAATGGTGGATATATTCTTGCTGATAAACCTGAGAACATCACTATGAAACAGATTATTAAAGCTGCCGAAGGACATATTAGTATCCATAACTGCAGGGATCGTCGGGTTGATATGTCCTGCGAATTTTTCGAAAACTGTGTTTTTAAAGATTTTTGGAATAAATTTAATACACATATTAATGATTTCCTTAATTCATATACACTTGCCAGCTTCTTGAAAAATGATAGTTAGCCACGATCCCCAATTAAATTGGGGACACGAACTAACACGAACAAAAAAAATTTAAATTAATTAAAGTTTGTGCCAGTTCGTGTTTACCCCGTGAAATAAAAGTATATGAAAAGTGTTAAACAATGGGGTCTCGGAGCTGGCGGATCGGAGTGAAAGATGAACATTTATGTCTCCAAAAAACGGGACACAAAGGATAATGAAAATGGCGTTGTAAGCATTCCCAAGCTGGGGCTTGGGAATGAGAGTTTATAATTCGTAATTTTACATTTGTCTCTGCGTTCTTTGCGTCTCTGCGGTGAGGTATTTACATATGAAAAATAATGAAGTTTATTTAGACTGCTGCAAGACTTCCAGATTAGCACCTGAAGTTTTGAAAGCAATGATGCCATATTTAACAGATAAATTCTGGTATCCAGGACCTTTTACAAGTATCGGGACTGAGATTGCAGAAGTAATTGAGAATTCGCAAAAAACAATTGCTGACTCTTTAAATGCTGAGCCAAAAGAAATCATTTTTACTTCTGGTGGTACTGATGCAAATAATATTGCAATCAAAGGAATTATGTATGCTAACAAAGATAGAGGGGAACACTTCATTACTTCAGTGGTTTCACATCCGGCGGTTTTGGCAGTCTTCAGTGCATTGGAAAGAGAGGGTTATGAAGGCACATACATTTCGGCAAATCGGGATGGTTATTTGAATTTAGAAGCATTAAAAGAAGCTATAAGAGACGATACAACTTTAGTGGCATTTACTCATGTAAATCATATTTTGGGCACTATACAACCAATTGAGGAAATAAGTAACATTTTGAAAAAAGCGGGTCACAAAATCTATCTTTTTTTAGATTCCTGCGAGGCATATACGAAAATTCTAATTGATGTAAAAAAGCTTGGAATAGATGCACTTTCCATTTCTGGGCATAAATTCAATGGACCCAAAGGCGTTGGAGCTTTATATCTAAATAAGGGGACCAAGATTGTTCCAATTCAACATGGTATTACTCGTCTGCATCGTCTTAAACCTGGTTCAGTGAATGTTCCAGCCGTAGTTGGAATGGGAAAAGCTGTTGAACTCGTATTTAAAAATTTTGGTGTGCAGATTGCAAAGTATCGCAAATTACAGAAACTTCTTTATGATGAGATTTTCAAGAGAATTCCAGATGTGTACCTGAATGGTCCGCCTTTGGGAGAACGAAGTCCAACTCATCTAAATATTTCTTTTTCCTTTATTGAAGGTGAAGCGATAATGATGATGTTGGATTTTGAGAAAATCTATGTTGAAACTGGTGCAGCGTGTGCTTCGCAAAATCTTCAGCCAAATTATATCCTGACACAAACAGGCAGAACACCAGAAGAAGCAAATGGGTCAGTTCGCTTCACAATGGATAGATTTGTTACAGAGGAAGGGATTATGCGGGCAGTTGATACTTTAGAAAAAGTTATCAAAGAATTACGAAGGAGAAGTCCATTAGGAAAAAATTAGCCACGAACTACACGAACTTACACGAACAAAAAAAATTGATAAAAAGTTAGTGAATGTTCGTGTTTATTAGTGGCAAAAATAGATTATAAGGTTAAACATTATGGAAAGCAAAATTATCTATAAACAGGTAAGTTATTTAATTAAACCGGCTTGCATTGAAGTGAAGAATCACCTTGGAACGGGACTACTGGAAAAAGTTTACAAAAATGCTCTGGTTGTAGCAATTAGGAATTTAGGTTTAAAAGTAGAGATAGAAAAAGAATTTAATGTTTACTTCAAAGGTGTTTTAGTTGGGAAGTATTTTGCTGATATAGTAGTAGAAAACAAGATCATATTAGAGGTTAAAGCCTGCCGTGCTTTGAATGAAGCCCATATAGCACAACTTTTAAATTATTTAAAAATATCAGGATATAAGTTAGGCATTTTAATCAACTTTCAAAGAGAGGGGACAGGATTCGATTTTAAAAGAGTTATAAATTAAGTAGTTATCCGCCACGAACAACACTAACTAACACAAACTAAGAAAATTTGTTATTAAATATATTCTAAAAGTTAGTCCCAGTTCGGTTTGTTCGTGGCAAAAATAATAGAAAATAAGAGTTAGTGATAGTTCGTGTTGTTCGTGGCAAAAATAATAGAAAATAAGAGTTAGTGATAGTTCGTGTTGTTCGTGGCAAAAAAAGGAGTAAAATGGCAATAAAATATTCAGAAAAGGTAATAGAGCATTTCCAGAATCCACACAATGTTGGAAAAATTGAAAATCCAGATGCTATGGCAACTGAGGGTAGCCCGGCATGTGGTGATCAACTTTCTGTTTACCTTAAAGTTGACCCAAAATCTTACAAAATTGAAGACATCAAATTCCAATCTTATGGCTGTGCATCTAATATTGCAACTGCTTCAATTATAACAGATATGGCAATGGGCAAAACACTGGAAGAAGCAAAGAAGATTACATGGAAACAAGCAGCAGATGCCTTAGGAGGTTTGCCCCCTATAAAAATGCACTGCTCTGTACTTGCTGTAGATGCACTCCGCTCTGCAATTAAGGATTATGAAAGAAAGAAATTAGGGAAAAAATTTGATGAGGGATTAAACAAGAAAAATATTGAGAGGGAATTGAACAAAGTCATCTACGGGAAAATCGGCGTGGACATTATTTCTTTAAGATTGGTAAAATATATTGGCGTAGATGAGAAGAACAATATATTGATTGAGATTACACTTAAGAAAGATGACCCATTTTTACAGGATGTTCTGAATGAAATTAGGGAACGACTCCAAACTTTCCCCAATATTGGCAAGATAAAAATCAGCTTGGTCTAAGTCACTAATGAGAAAAGATTAGCCACGAACAGCACTAACTTGCACGAACAGAAAATGGAAAATAATAAAATGTTAGTGAAAGTTCGTGCTTGTCCCGATAAATCGGGATCTACCTCTGGCATGATTTGTGGCAAATTTTCATCTTTCACTCTATTTTTCTATAAAAGAACAATTAATAATTATAAAGAAATTCAGTTGAAATAATTATTTCGATTAAGATTTCTGTCTCAAAAGATATACAAAAAATGGAGCTCCGAATAAAGCAGTTATCACTCCCACAGGAAGTTCTATCACCAAAATTGAACGAGCAATAGTATCACAAAATACAAGAAATCCAGCTCCCAAAATTCCTGAAAGAGGCAGTAGATAGCGATTGTCAGGACCTATCATAATTCTACAAATATGCGGAATGATAAGTCCAACAAAACCAATGATGCCTGTAAAAGCGACAACCATCCCAACTAAAAGAGATGACAGGACAAATAGAATTCTGCGCGTTTTCTGTACATCCACTCCTAAACTATCTGCGGTGCAATCTCCTAAAGAAAGAATATTGACCCGATTGGCAAAAAAGTTTAGAAAAATTACGCCAACAACCGAGACAATTCCCATTATCCAGAGAATGTTAATACTTGATTTTGAGAAAACATACCCTAAATTGCCCATCAAGATGGAAAATATCTGCCCCAACTCTCTTTGAAATATACTCATCAAAAGTGCAATTATTGCAGAGAAGAACAAACTAATGATAATTCCAGAGAGTATAAGTTGTGTGCGGTGAATTATTTTACCTTTTTTGCCGATTTGCCAGACTAATATGATTGTCAACAAAGCACCCAGAAATCCAAAGATTGGCATCAAAAAAATCTTATTCAACACTATTGCAATTATACTTCCTAATGCTGCACCCGAGGATATTCCCAGAAGATATGGCTCTGCAAGTGGATTATTTAACATTCCCTGAAGAACTCCCCCGCTCGTTGCCAGAACCATTCCAGTAATAAGTCCTAAAACAATGCGTGGAATGCGAATGCCAAAGAGAATATTCTTACCAGTTTCTGATAATGAAAAAATATTAAGCGAGGTACTACCAATAAGCAAAGCAAATACTACTATTACAGCTAATATCAAAACAGAAACAATAATTACGATTCTATTTCTCATTAAAGTCATAGAATATCTTTGATAAAATTTTTATTCCTTTTATACTTCTTGGTCCTGCGCGAACAATTAGATTCGCATCAATATCTTCGGTTGTATAAATACGATTATTTCTAATAGCACTAACATTTTCCCAGCCAAGCCTTTTTTTGATTTCTGACCTGGATATTCCTTGATAGGTTACTATAATAATATCCGGATTTCTTTCTACGATACTTTCTGCTGCGACCCTACAGTAATCTCTTGGTAGGTTTTTGAAGATGTTTTCTCCACCACCTTTTTCTATTAAATCTCCGATAAATGAGTTTGAAGATACTGTCATAAGTGGTTTATTGTAGATTTCAACATAAACCTTTGACTTTATTGAAGGGATAGGAATTGCATTTAATTCTTTTCTAAAATTTTTAATAATTTCAGATGCTGATTTCTCTTTACCAAGCAGTATGCCTATTTCTTCAAAAGTTTTAAGCAAATCATTTATATTTTTCGGGTAGAATTGATAGACAGGTAAGCTGAGCTTATTTAACCGACTTTTTATCACCTCTTGTTCCAATCCAGAAAGGAATATCATATCTGGCTGCAAAGCCATAATCTTTTCTATATTTGGGGTGCTAAAGCTGGCTATTTTTTCTTTCGTTTTCAAAATATTGGGATAATCACATTCATTTGTAACTGCAATAATATTCTTTTCTCCATCAAGAGCACACACAATTTCTGCAATCTCGGGAGAGAGAATTATCAGACCTGGTTTTATTGTTGTTATTTCTGTTTCTGTTTTTGAGCAACAAATAATGATTATTGCTATAAGTAATAGAAATATAATTTTTTTCATCTTACCTACTATTTTTCACCGCAGAGTCGCAAAGGTCGCAGAGATAAATTTTGTATTAAAAATAAAGAAAAATTCGACATGCTTTAAAAAATTATTATACAAACTTTGCGTCCTCTGTGTCTCTGCGGTAAGATCAGATTTTATAAAAAAAAGACCCAATCTCGGTTGAAATTGGGTCTATAAAAAATTTATTTTGACCTCAATCCTTTCCACCGAAAGATATTGACCAAGGGGGTGGAATAATTAACAAAGTTTTACTTTGAAAGGGATAAACTTTAAAATTTACACTAAATAAAAACTTATTATATCGCAAAGTATAAATTTATTCCACCCCCTAAATTTACAAGGCAGGTTTCCTGGCTCACCCTGTTAGATAGTCCGCCAACTGGCGGATCTAACGGGGCTAACAGCTGATAAATAGAAAAGCCTTCCCATTCCTGATTAATTAGGCTCAGTGACTTTTCCCAAGAATTTGCTGTTTACAGTGGCGGGGACCGCTCCCGTTTCTCACGGGATTCCCTTTTTGATTCTATCTGCTAATTAAGCAGAATCACTATTTTAAACCTTGTAAACTCACACTATATTTTTTCTCTAATTAAAAAATTAAAATTATATGTCAAGTGAAAATTTAAATCATAAACTATATAATTTTATGAATTGGCAATAAAACAATCTTACCAATCTCATCATCAACAAAATTTACATCAGACTTCTTTAATTCCTGCAGCATAAAATCTATCTGTTCCTCGTCTGCGATTGCCAGTATGATATTTGCATATCCCTTTTCAGCTCCAATTGTTTTGCGAAATCCTGCGAACAATGGCATACTAAAAGCCATCTTATGGCTTAGAGATTCTCCGCTTAGAACAATTGTATTTTCAATCCCGGCTTCTGCTAAAGCCATCATAATATCATCTAAAAATTTCTCTTTATATAATTGTAAAATCATATACATAATTTATCTCCTGTATTCTGCCACAGAGTCACTGAGAGCACAGAGATTTTTTTACTATTTTTTGAATGGATTGGAACTTTTTTATATCCATTACAAATAATATTTCTCTGCGGTTCCCCCGTTAGATCTTCTTGTGCAGTTAAATGTTTTGTATCTAACGGTATACTATCTAACGGGGTGAATCCGTGTCTCTGTGGCAGGTTTCCTATGCTTTTGCCTCGCCAGACTTAAACAGTGCATATTTAAGAAAAATTGGACCGATAAGCATAACAAGAAAAGTCGTAGCAGTAATAGTGCTCATAATTTGTGTGCTATATTCAGTCAATCCTATTCTTTCAAGGGTCTCAGATGCAGCTAAAGCCAGCCCGATTGCAACACCTGCTTGGTCCATAAGACAGAACCCTAAATATTTCCTTACATTAGTTGAAGCATTCCCAATCTTTCCCCCAACAAAACTGCCAATCCATTTACCGACTGAACGAGCCAGAATATAAATCAGAGCAAGACCAATAAATTTTATCAAGCATTGTAAATCTAATCTTGCTCCTACTAACACAAAAAACCATACATACATTGGTGGAGACCAATCTCCAAGTGCATTAAATATTTTACGGGAATTAACCGCATTAAAATTAACAACAACAATCCCGGTAGCCATATTAAGTAAGATTGGAGAGAATTCAAATGTTTCTGCAATCCCACAATTAACTAAAATAATACCAAGTGAAAACAAAAGGAGTATAGTTCTATCATGAATATACTTTACGGATAAAATGAGAATAAATCCTATAACTGCACCTATTAGAATAGTAATTAGTGTTTCTAATCCTGCATGACTTAATGCGTGAATTACAGAGGTTGCGGTTCCTGAATTAGCACCACCTAAGAAAGTAAGTGCAACTGGTAATGCCAATATGTAAATTAATAGTGCTAAGATATCATCCAGTCCAACAATAGCGTAAAGGGTGGTTGTAAGTTCCCCTTTTGCTTTATATTGCCTGATTACTTCTACTGTAGCTGCTGGTGCAGTTGCAACAGCTAATGCACCGAAAATAATTCCTATAGGAATGTTTTTCAGAAGAATGCTTAAAGTTATTCCAACAAAAAGAAATGCACCAAAAGATTCAAAAAATAGAATGAAAATTATACTTTTGCCTAATTTTTTGATTTCTCTCCAGCTAAGCTCACCACCAATTCCAAATCCAATTAGAGATAGAGTAACAACATTGACTATTTCTAATGATTTAATTTGCTCAAAACTTATGAGTCCAATAATGCTGGGACCGAGAATTGCTCCAGCAACAATATAACCGATGATAAGGGGTGATTTAATAAATGTTGCACCACGAGAAAAGATAAGAGCAGCAAGTATTGAGATACCTAAAAATAATAGGTAAAATGATAAATTGTCCATTAAGTATATGCAGGAGATATTATTCCTGTTTCTTTATCAAACCATAAATCTCATCAGCACTTCTTGCATTCAGAAGCTGCCTTACAAAGTTTTTGTTTTTAAGACGCAATACTAGTTTGGAGAGTATGCGAATGTAATCTTTATCCTGCTTGTCAGATGCGCCAATCATAAAGATTATCTTTACAGGTTTGTTGTCTATTGAATCATATTCCAATCCGGATTTTTTTCTTCCAAACGCAATTACAAAGTCTTTAATAGAGGTGTCTCTTATATGTGGAACTGCAATCCCATAGCCAATTCCAGTACTCATCAATTTTTCTCGCTCAAAAATCTTTCTAATAAACAATTTCTTATCTATAATTATTTCACTTTTGCAAATTACATCAGCAAGTTCTCTCAATGCATCATCTTTTGTGTTGGATTGAATATCAATTACACGACTGGGGTCCATAAACTTATAAATCTCAATGGTCTTTTCCATCGTTATCCTTTCTGAATATTCACACCGTTCGCGGGCAGGGTGAATATTTATTATAGTTTTTATGAAGGCTAAAATTCTTTGTCAAAAATTAGTGCGTTTGAGATTAAATAAATTT
>CAYNOU010000066.1:0-13343 GCA_964398885.1 uncultured Candidatus Cloacimonadota bacterium
TCGGTTTCATGTTAAGTTTTATCTACCCATAGTTTTTGAAGGAGAACCTTAAATAGAGACCTCCAATGCCCCAGATAGTGTATTGGAGGTCTACTTGCAATTTCTTTTGCTTGTATTTGAAATTTCAATTCACATATGTAAAAAAGATTATCAAAAAGTATATAAATACAATTTTTTTAACTTGCATTACACTGTATCCCAAAAATTTCAATTTGTATTTCCTTTACAAAAAAGAGCAATAATATAATATTGATAAATAAAATACATATTATTAGGTCAAATGGAAAAGAATTCTATCTTTAAGTTTCAAATTATAAAAGAAGATAAGAACTCTTCAGCAAGATGTGGAGAGATAATAACTCCACACGGGAAAATTTCTACACCTGTTTTTATTCCAGTCGGAACTTTAGGAACTGTGAAGTCTATGTCTCCAAGAGAATTAGAAGAAATTGGGTATGAAATAATTTTATCAAATACTTATCACCTTTATTTAAGACCAGGCGATGAATTAATAAAAAAAGCAGGTGGAATTCATAATTTCATCGGATGGAATAAACCGATATTAACTGATAGTGGCGGCTTTCAAGTTATGAGCCTTCAGCAATTTCGTAAAATTACTGATGACGGTATAGAATTTCAATCACATATTGATGGAAGCTATCATTTTTTCTCACCTGAAAGAGTTATTAAAATTGAACAAAATTTAGGCGCGGATATTATTATGGTTCTTGATGAATGTACACCATTTCCTTCCAGTTACGAATATGCAAAGAAATCTGCTGATTTAAGTTTAAAATGGGCAATTAGATGCAAGGAAGAATTTCAAAAGAATAATGGAAGACAGGGATTATTCGGTATAGTTCAAGGAAGTGTTTTTGATGATATTAGAGAACAAAATGCAAAACAACTTTTGAAGATTGGTTTTGATGGATATGCTATTGGAGGATTGGCTGTTGGCGAAGAAAAAAAAGATATGTATCGTATTGTAAAACTGCTTAATAATATTTTACCTGAAGATAAACCTCGTTATTTAATGGGTGTTGGCACTCCTATTGATTTGCTTAAAAATATTGAAAAAGGCGTGGATATGTTTGATTGTGTTATGCCAACAAGAAATGCGCGTAATGGCTCGGTTTTTACAAAAAATGGTAAATTAATTGTCCGCGATTCTGAATTCAAAGAGGATTTCAATCCTATTGAAGATGATTGTAATTGTTATGCTTGCAAAAATTTTTCCAGAGCATTTATAAGACATTTAATCAAAACAAAGGAAATTTTAGGCATAAGATTGACAACTATTCATAACCTGGCATTTTATTTCAATTTAATGAAAAGTATTAGAAAAGCAATTATGAATGATAATTTTATGGAATTTAAGAGGAAATTTATTGAACAATATAGGAGGCAAAATGGCTACTATAACACAAAGTAAAATTATTAAAGGGTTTAATAAACTACCCCTTTCTGCAAAAAAAGAGCTGTATGACTTTCTTCAATTCTTATTAATTAAATGGAATCTGTTGAAAGAGGAAGATGAAGGTGAGGTTCTTTCAATGGATGATTTGAATATTATTATTGAGGGTGAATTAGAATTTGAAAAAGGGGAAACAATAGGTCTTGAAGATTATGTAAAATCCCGAGGTATAAGTGTATAAAGTTGAACTCACGAAACAGGTTCGCAGATTCCTTGATAAAAAAGCTAATAAGTTTGTAAAGAAAGTCTTTCAAAATTTTAAGTTATTTTCTGAATCACCCTACAAAAATAATCTTGACATTAAACCGATAAAAGGACAAAGGGGTCTTTGGCGCTTGCGGATAGGGACTATTCGCTTTATTTATAGCATTAAAAAGAAACAGTCAGTTATTCTAATTCTGAAGGCTGACTCACGGGGACAAGTTTACAAGAAAAAATAAGTGAAAAACTGAGAAATATAATGGAACTAAATCAAATTAGGAGTTAGTAAAACAATGAAAAAAACAAAAATATTATGGATAGATGACGAAATAGAGATGCTTAAACCTCATATACTATTTCTTGAAGAAAGAAATTATGAAATTATACCAGCATCAAATGGAAATGATGGAATAAAATTAGTTGAAGAAAATAATTTTGATTTAGTGCTTCTTGATGAAATGATGCCTGGACTTGATGGGCTTGAAACTTTATCTGAAATCAAAAAAAGGAATGGCTCGCTTCCTGTTGTAATGATTACAAAAAACGAAGAAGAAGGTTTAATGAATAAAGCCATTTCTCAACAAATTACAGATTATATAATAAAACCAATAAATCCAAACCAAATCTTGATGTCCATAAAAAAAATCTTGATGACTGAAGAAATTAGACGCAACAGAATGGGTGAAGAATATGCTCAATTTTCTGCCTGGCTAAATCAAAAACTATTCTCTGAGCCTGATTGGAAAGATTGGACTGAGATATTCAGAAGAATTGTAGAATGGGATATAAAATTTGATGAATTGTATTATGAAGATATTGCTCAAATGCACGATTTTGAACGGAAAAATTGTAATGTTGAATTCTCAAATTTTATTGCAAATAATTTTAAAAACTGGTTTCAAAATGCGAATCACCCTACATTATCTTATGAAATAGTAAAAAAATATCTCTCTCCTTTATTTTCACAAAAAAAAGTAGTCTATTTTATAGTTTTGGATTGCCTGCGTCTTGACCAATTTATGGTATTTAAACCGTATTTAGAACAACTCTTTAATATTAAAACAGATTTGTATATATCTATCCTTCCAACATCTACACCATATTCAAGAAATGCTATATTCAGCGGTATGATGCCTAAAGATATTGCAAGGGTTTTCCCACAATTCTGGGGAAGTAGCAGAGAGGATGAAAATAGTCTCAATCGGTATGAACATTTCTTTATTGATGAACAACTAAAAAGATTGGGAATACCACTACACAATGGAAGTAAATATACTAAAATTCTAAATCCAGAAGAGGGACAATATGTTGTTAAAAAAATCCCAAGTTATAAAAAAGAACGACTGGTTATCCTTGTTTATAATTTTTTGGATTTGTTGCTTCATCATCGTTTCAAAGACGAAGTCTTACAAGAAATGATTCCAAATGACCGAGCATTAAGGTCCTTATCAAAAATCTGGTTTCTTAATTCAAAATTTTATGAAGCATTACAATTAATTGCTAAACAGGATGCTATTATAGTTTTAACTACAGACCATGGTTCTATTAAAGTTCAACATGCAACAAAAGTAATCAGTGATAAGGATGTTACAACAGGTTTGAGAGCAAAACATGGGAAAAACTTATCCTGTAATGAAAGACATGCAATTAAAATTAGAAATCCTTCAAAATTTGGACTTCCAGCAGAAAGTATAGTGGAAAATTATATCTTTGCAAAGAGTGATTACTATTTTGTCTATCCTACTGATTATCATGAATATAAGAAAAAATTTGATGGTACATATCAGCATGGTGGAACTTCTATGGAAGAGATGATATTACCTATTTCAATTTTGACACCAAAAGGAAAATAAGGGAAATAGAGGATATAGGGATATAAGGATATAAGGATAAATTGGAAGAGAAAGATAAAATCGAAAAAATAAGCTATTCATTAAAAGATACACAAAAAATAGCAGAAAAATTTTCTAATAACCTTAATGATGGTGATGTTATAGCTTTATATGGACCTCTCGGCAGTGGCAAAACATTCTTTGTGAAATATATTGCTAAATCTTTGGGAGCAAAGAATTATATCACAAGCCCATCATTTACTATTTTAAATGAGTATAATGCCAACTTGCCAATTTATCACTTTGACTTTTATCGTTTAAAAACTGAAAAGGAGATTGAAGAAATTGGATTTATAGATTTCCTGAATCAGAAAGGGATTTTTTTTGTTGAGTGGCCAGAAAGGGCAGAATCTATGCTGCCAAGAAATTATTATAGAATTGTTTTTGAAATAATTGATAAAAATTCTCGCAAAATTACTATATATACTGTCCAAAATGATAAATAAGATAAACAAAAAAGTAAATCTTTGTGTCTTTGAGTCTTTGTGGTGAATTTTTCTGGAGTATAAAATGCCTAAATTAATGAAAAGTGTGTCAGGGATTAGAGGAATTGTAGGGGAAACCTTAACTGTGGAAAATGTGCTGCGATTTGCCCAGAGATTCGGGGTATTTTGTAAAAAGGGAAAAGTGCTTGTTGGTCGTGATTCCCGAACGACTGGTAAGATGCTTTTTAATGTAGTTTCTTCAGGCTTAATGTCAGTAGGTGCTGATGTTGTTAACCTTGGGATTTGCCCCACGCCCACAATTTTGTTAGCAGTAGAAAAATCAGATGCAAGTGGTGGTATTGCAATTACTGCCAGTCATAATCCTAAAGAATGGAATGCACTCAAACTGATAAATGAAAAAGGAACATTTTTAACCTCTCTGCAAGCTAAACAATTCTGGTCTATAAAGAATGATGAAATAATAAATCAGAATTGGCATAATATTGGTAAATTGAGTTCAAATAATTCAGTAATGGAGAATCATATAAATAGTATTCTTCAGCTTAAATATGTGGACTTAGACGCAATAAGAAAAAAGAATTTTAAAGTTGTAATTGATTCAACAAATGGTGCAGGTGGATTATTCTCTCCATTATTATTACGAAAATTAGGTTGTGAGGTCATCGAGATTTTTTCTGAACCAACTGGTATTTTTTCAAGAATTGCAGAACCTTCAGCAGAAAATCTTGCTGAATTAGAAAAGATGGTTTTATCTAAAAAAGCAGATATCGGTTTTGCCACAGACCCGGATGTTGACCGCCTATCAATTGTTTCAGAAGAGGGTGAGGCATTGGGAACAGAATTCTCTTTACTTTTAGCAGAGAATTTTGTCCTTTCTCAGAACAGGGGAGATATTGCCACAAATTTATCATCATCAATGGCTTCTGATGACATTGCAAAAAAGTATGATGTACAGGTCTTCCGCTCCAAAGTGGGAGAAATAAATGTGGCAGAGATGATGAAACAACATAATTGCGTAATCGGAGGTGAAGGGAATGGAGGAATTATTCTTCCTGATTTGCATTTTACAAGAGATGCGCCTATGGGAATGGCTCTTATTTTATCATATATGGCTAAAACAGGGAAAAGGATTTCTGAATTGGCTAATTTAATTCCTCATTATTTTATGTATAAAACTAAGCTCCAACTTACTGATAATATAGATTTTGATAAAAGATTAATTCATATCAAAAATAAGTTTCCTGACTGCAAATTTGATTTTACAGATGGAATGAAAATTGTTGCGAAAGATTATTGGATTCATATAAGAAAATCTGGAACTGAACCAGTTGTTAGGATTATCTCAGAGAGCGAATCCAGAGAAATGTCTG
The DNA here is from genome assembly GCA_964398885.1 of uncultured Candidatus Cloacimonadota bacterium. GTDB lineage: Bacteria > Cloacimonadota > Cloacimonadia > JGIOTU-2 > JGIOTU-2 > JAGMCF01. Next base: position 5,384 of record CAYNOU010000066.1, read on the forward strand.
CAAATCTGATTAACAGCATCAAAAAATTATTTATTGCAAATATGCAATAATGCATTCAAAAGAAGCCCACAAATTCATTTGTGGGTATATGAATAACGAAAATGTAAGATTAACCGTTTCAACGGTTTATAAAAGAAAGGTAATTTAAAATGTCACACTCTTTAACAAGAATTTGGATACATGCGGTATGGAGTACAAAAGAGAGATTCCCATATATGAAAGAAAAACAACGAATAAAAATTATACATCATTTAAATTCAAAATTTGAAGAATTAGATTGCGATGTAAGAATTATAAATGGAACTGAAAATCATTTACATACATTATTTCTATTAAATCAGAATAAGTCAATTAAGGAAATTTTAAAAAATGTAAAAGGTGAGACATCTCATTGGATAAATCAAAATGAATTTTATAAAACAAAATTTGCATGGCAGATAGGATATGGTGCATTTTCAGTTAGTGAATCCGTTGTTTCTGATGTTGAAAAATATATAAAAAACCAACAAGCGCATCATAGGAAAATGTCATTTCAAGAAGAATGGGAATTACTTTTAAAAAAACATAATATTGTTATCATGGGAAACCATTAAAATGGTTAATTAAGTATGTTTGGTGTATCTCTTTACCCATAATTAAAATTATGGGCTTCTACTCTCAGAAACATTTATTTTAGGAAACCCATAAATGTTTACTCCGTATATTGACGGATTATTGGGGGATACTAAATATAGTGTAAATATGATATAAGGAAGAAATATGAAACTAACAGAAGAATTTATCCGGAAACTGCCAAAGACAGACTTACATGTTCATCTTGATGGTTCGTTAAGAATAAATACTATAATTGATTTAGCGAAGAAACAAAATGTAAAAATGCCAAGTTTAGAACCCGCAAAGTTAAAACAACTTCTCTCTGCTGAGAATGCACAGAGTTTGGAAGAGTATCTTGAAGGATTTCAATACACACTTCTGGTATTACAAACTGCGGATGCACTTTTCCGTGCTGCCTATGAATTGGCTGAGGATTCTGCCAATGAAAATATTCGCTATACAGAAATCAGGTATTGCCCAATTCTTCATACAAAAAAAGGATTAAGCCTTACCGCGGTTTCCAATGCAGTGTTGGATGGTCTTAAACAGGCTGAAAGGGATTTTAATATTAAAACTGGCGTGATTATTACAGGTATGAGAGATATGAGCCCTGATGTATCACTAAAATTAGTTGGATTAGCAATTGCTTACAAAAGCAAAGGTGTTGTGGGATTTGACCTTGCTGGTGAAGAAATGAATTATCCTGCCAAAGAACATCGTGAGGCTTTTGATTTAGCATTAAAAAATAACTTGAACATTACTATTCATGCAGGTGAAGGATACGGGCCATTAAGCATTCATCAGGCTATTCACTATTGTGGTGCACATAGAATTGGGCATGGAACTCGTCTAATAGAGGATGGGGATTTACTTAACTATGTTAATGACCACCGCATTCCGATAGAGATTTGCCTTTCCAGCAACCTGCACACAAAAGCTGTTTCATCTTTTGAGGCACATCCTCTTCCATTATTTTACGACTTAGGCCTGCGTGTAGCATTAAATACGGACAACAGATTGATGTCAAACACTTCAATGACTAAAGAATTTATGTTAACTATAAAGTACTTTGGGTTTGATTATAAGCACATAAAGAATCTAATCATAAATGGGTTTAAAAGTTCTTTTCTGCCGTATCGTGAAAAATCAATTATGCTAAATAAGATACTTGGGCAAATGGCAGAAATTGAAAAACAAGAAATGAAGGCAGAAACAGTGGAGTATGAGGATAAGTTATAGTTAGATACAGAATTCAATATTCAAAAATGGAATGCGGAATGTAATGTTTTAAAAACTCTTAAATACCCTTGCCAATGAATGACCTGGTGCTTTAATCTCTAAATCAAGAAAATATCCAAAATATGTACAAAAAATCATTAATAATTTCATTGTGATATTAGCCCATATATTAAATGACTCAAGTTTTGCAGAAGTGAATGTTACTGAATAAATGGCAATTGACTAATAATATCTCATGTGAAACTTGAATTAACTAATTAGTGCCTATTCCTAAAATCACTCAATTCCCGAGTTCACCGAGTAAATCGGGGACAAGGAACGAGATAAGAACCTCGTTCTACATTTAAGAATAGACACTAATTAGTTTTAGTTTACTTCTTCTCCGCTTTCTTCTTGGGATAGAAAATTACTGTGAGAAGTGCTAAAATGGCTAGTACTATGTTAAGTATAGCAATAGCATTAGACTTAAGGCCAAAATTGCCGATGACTAGAAGTACCACTCCAATGAAATAAAGGCAAACAAAACCTATACTAAGATTTTTTGATTTGCCCGCAGTAATGATAAGCTGAATTATCCAAGCAATAGCAATTACGATAAGTCCAATGAACAGTAATGTATTCATTTTTATCCTCCTCTTGCATTTTTCCTCTCTTAGAGGTATTTAATAAGCAATTCAATCAACAATTTTTAGTATATTGTCAAGTTTTTTATAAAAAATTATGCATACCATCAAAAGTTAAGCAGATTTTATTGATAGGTAAGATACTAATAATTATTCTTTTTTAATTCTAACGCTTTCTTCAAATCCTCTTCTGTATCAATACCAAAGCCAGCATAGTCGGTTTTTACAACTTTAATCTTAATTCCATTTTCTATCAAACGGAGTTGTTCAAGCTTCTCTACTTTTTCCAACCTGGATTGCGGCAAGGAAGCAAAGATTTGCAAAGCATCCTTTCTGAAAGCATAAACACCAATATGAATATAATACTGGAATTTGATATCTGAATCAATTCTTTGATAGGGGATAGGTGACCGAGAAAAATAAATTGCAAAGTTGTTTTTATCAATGACAACTTTTACTCTATTTGGATTTTTTGCCACTTCAATATCTGTAGTTGGATGAATGAGTGTCGCAACAGAGACATCAGGTTCGGAAAATGCGTGAATTAACTTATTCAGAGGCTCTTTGGTTATAAATAGTTCGTCACATTGAATATTTACGATAATGACTGCATCTAATTTTTTAGCAATCTCTGCAACCCTTTCTGTTCCGCATTTATGCTTTGAAGATGTTATTTCAACCTTGCCACCAAATGCCTTCACTGCATCAAAAATGCGGATATCATCAGTTGCTACTATTACATCAGAAAAAAGTCGCGTTTTTCTAATATTTTCATATATTATTTGAATAAGTGGTTTATTATTAATTTTTCGTAAAGGTTTTCCTGGCAGACGGGTTGAATTATATCTGGCAGGTATTATAGCAATTACATTTTTCATAAGTAAATACCTTTTTTGCCACGAACCACACGAACTAACACGAACAATATTTTATTCATAAAATTGAACCTTTTTTAGTTATAAATAATTTTCATGATTCTTTGTGTCCCGTCTCTCCTCGCATCAGTAGGAATAAGTTATTATTTTCTTAATTCTTTTAACTTTTTGGCTAATTTTAAAGCCATCTCTTCTGGAGCACCATGCAATATCTCAGTTTTCTTTTCCATTTTCGGAGTAAAGATTTTCTCTACTTGAGTAGGGGACCCATTTAAACCAATATATTTTTCATTTAGTTTTAAATCTTTAAATCCCCAGATAGTAATTTCAGCCTTTTTAGATCTCATTTTACCGCGAAGTGAAGGGAGTCGTGGCTCATTTATTTCTTTTACAACTGAAATTGCAACAGGTAATTTAGATTCAATAACATCATATCCATCCTCCATCATTCTCTCGGCAATAATCTTGCCGTCAGATATGGACTCAATCTTTTTAACAAATGTGATTTGTGGAATTCCAAGATGAGTTGCCACACCTGGTCCTACTTGAGCTGTATCACCATCAATAGCCTGTTTGCCAAATAAAATTATATCATAATCGCCAATCTTTTTTATTGCAGTTGATAAAGTGTAACTTGTAGCAAATGTGTCAGCCCCAGCAAATTTTCTATCTGAAAGTAAAACCACTTCATCTACACCTAAAGAAATAGCCTCTCGCAAAGCAGATTCAACCTGTGGAGGTCCCATACTGAGGATAGTTACCTTTCCACCAAACTTTTCGCGTAATCTTAATCCTTCCTCAATAGCATACATATCAAATGGGTTTATAATACTCTCAACACCTTCACGAATTAGAGTATTTGTTTCAGGATTTATCTTTATCTCTATTGTATCGGGAACTTGCTTTATGCAAACAATTATGTTCATCTGAGCTCCATTCACTCTTTTTACTCATTCACCCTTTATTATATCATTATTACCTAAAAGTAGACTGCAGTTGTTTTTTATATTAGAAATGGTTACATTCTCGCCGATAAGGCTGTCCAGAATCTTTCCTTTAACATTTGAGATTAAGCACTTTTTCATAACAATACTATTTGCAATGCTTGTGTCAGTAATTTTACATTCGTCACCAATACATGTATTTGGATATAAAGTAGAGTTTGAGATAACACATCTCTGTCCGATGGCAACAGGGCCTGTTATTTCACAATTTTCAATCTTACTATCAGTTCCGATGTATACTGAATTTTCTAATTTAGATTCCTTATCTATATCACCTCTGATATACCAGCCTTTAAGTTTATTCATAAGATATTGATTAGCATCTAAGATATCCTCTGGTTTGCCTGTATCAAGCCATTTTCCTTCTAATATTTCACCTTTTACAATTAAGTTTTGGTCAATAAGTCCCTGAATTGCATCAGTGATTTCATACTCGCCACGCCAGGACGGCTTCAGACTATCAATAGCCGGGAAGACCTTTTCGTCAAAGATATACACGCCAGCAATTGCCAGATTAGATTGGGGATGTTTTGGCTTTTCCACAACTTTGACTAATTTATCACCTTCAAGAATTGCAATACCAAATCTTTCGGGTTCATCAACTTCTTTTAAAATGACGATGCTATCAGGTTTTTCTGTCGCATATCGTTTTACAAAATTGCTTAAGTCATCCTCAAAGATATTATCTCCCAAAAAGACCATAAATGGCTCAGACCCAACAAACGATTGTCCCATCTTAACTGCATGAGCTAAACCTTTTGGTTCATCCTGCACAATATATTTAATCTTAGCATCCAATTGTGAACCGTCTCCAACAACCTTTTTAATGATTTCTTGTTTATAGCCAACAATTAAACTGATTTCTGTGATTCCTAAATTAACTAATTTTTTTATAATATGAAAAACAATTGGTTGGTTTGCCAGTGGGATGACATGCTTTGGCAAAGAATGGGTAATAGGCTGTAGCCGAGTACCTTTCCCGGCACATAAGATTAATGCTTTCATCTTTATTTACTCCTGAAATATCTTGAAAATTCTTATACAAATTCGGGAGGATATAACAGTAATGTCAATTTAATTGTATAAAAACAAAAGTGGAGATATAAGAATAAAGAGTAGACGCCTGTTAAACCTGAGTCTACCCAATATGGTTTGATTAAAAACGGTAAACTAGTGAACTTGTAAATTTGTGAACTGGTTTAATTAGAACTAAATTAACAAATGGAAAAGTCCGAAGGCTCTCGCCAAATGCAAATCTGCCAGTCCCAATCTATCGTGACCCTGTCTCGGAGCTGACAGATACCTTTGGCATGAAAATCCATTATGATTTAATTTTATGTAATTAAATTCTTTATTCCTAAATATACGAACCATATTCCTACTATTATAGCAGTAATTCTTGCTGCCATTCGTACTTCCTTAAAACGAGAGATGAATCCGGAGAAAATGAATGGAAGCAGAAAAATACTAGTTGCTACAAAGAAACAAATAAAGAAGACAATGCTTTTTAATATTCCTCCAAGGCTGATTGCAAAACTCATAGCTAAAAGGAATGGTGGGCATATATTTATACCAGCCAAAAAGCCGATAGTGAGCAAATATTTTGGTTTTTTAAAAAACTTTTTATAAAGAGAACAAGATCTCCATTTCGGTAGAGATTGAACTAAACCATAAAGAATCATTATGCATCCCAAAATCAGATATAGAATAGGGAGAATTGTTTTCTGGAAATATGGAAGCGTAACAAGATATTTACCCAGCAAACCCACTATCAGGCCAAAAAGACTATAAGCAATAAGTTTACCAGAAAGAAACAAGCCTAATGATATTGCAGAAAGCCTGATATTGCTATCTTTATTAGAAAGCATAATTGGAGCCAGTATTGGATAGCAAAAACCCATGCAGAAAATTCCAGTGGAAAAGCCAAGAGCTAAAGCTTTTAGAATCATTTAAGGTATTCCTCCAATTTCTTTTTCCCCTCTTCTGTCATCATATCCATATTCCATGATATTGAATTATCTACATTAACTTCAACTTCTGTAACATCAAAGTTTGCCTTAACCGTCCCTTCAATTTGTTTGGCTATAAACTTGTTTAATGGGCATAGGGGAGTGGTAAAAATGATACTGACTTTGACTTTATTATTTTTTTCAATTTGAATATTCCTTATTAATCCTAAATCAACGATGTTTAAGTCTATTTCAGGGTCTTTTATAGTTTTAAGTGCCTGCTTGATTCCTTCTTGAGTAAAAGGATAATTCTTTGTTACTTCTTTATTTTCTTTTAAGAAAAGATGGGGTAGTCTAATAAGAATAATTAGAATGGCACAAAAGATAATAATTACACCTATTTGAATTAGCAATTTTTTTCTTTTCATCTGAAAATCCTTTTTTGCCACGAACTACACGAACTAATACAAACAATATTTTATTCATAAAATTAAATCTGTTTAAAATTATTAGTAATTTTCATAATCCTTTCAGGCTCGGCGCCTCTGTCTCGGCTTGGCGAGCCAAGACGGGCAGACGGGTCAGGCTCGGCCAGTCTTGGCTCCCGATAAATCGGGGGACAGGCGCCCAGACGGGTGCGTCCCTGAAGCATCGGGGACATGAGTGTTTCATGTCACTAACTTAGCGAGGTTTATTATAAAAATACTAACACTAATGCCTTTCAATTACAATACAGCTTAATTAGATTCAATATTCTTTTTACTGGTCTGGGCGCCCGAGCCTGATATGAAACTTTGTCAACCTTGTTTCCCAGTAATATGCGAAGTATTGATATGGGATTTAATGGAATGAGGGAATTAAACCTCAACATCATCAAAGGAAGAATTAAATTTGTAAAAGTTTCAATCCTTGTTTTAATGGAATGAGGGAATTAAACCCACAAGTTATCCACATTTTATCCCCAAACCGCTTAGTTTCAATCCTTGTTTTAATGGAATGAGGGAATTAAACTTTGCTCTACAAATAGGAATAGTAATTCCATAACTTCGGTTTCAATCCTTGTTTTAATGGAATGAGGGAATTAAACTTGAAGACTGAAGGTAAGTCTAGCGTAAAAGTTAGATGTTTCAATCCTTGTTTTAATGGAATGAGGGAATTAAACTTCTACGCACCTAAAAATCCCTTCGGCATCAGGAAATGTTTCAATCCTTGTTTTAATGGAATGAGGGAATTAAACTGTTAATAAGGTCTTAAAAGCAATGTGCCCTTATTAGTTTCAATCCTTGTTTTAATGGAATGAGGGAATTAAACCTTGATAAACGACAGGTATATTTAAGAAATTTAATTTGTTTCAATCCTTGTTTTAATGGAATGAGGGAATTAAACATTCTTAGTTAGGAATTATAAATCAATTCTTGAATAGTTTCAATCCTTGTTTTAATGGAATGAGGGAATTAAACTTGGATACAACGCCACAAATCATTTTTTGATGTGTTGTTTCAATCCTTGTTTTAATGGAATGAGGGAATTAAACCATAATTCAACATTAGCCCTTGTCCAATTTCCTGTCCGTTTCAATCCTTGTTTTAATGGAATGAGGGAATTAAACCCAAAAAGTTATACACATTAAAATCGCAAAATGTGGGTTTCAATCCTTGTTTTAATGGAATGAGGGA
>CAYNOU010000067.1:0-13268 GCA_964398885.1 uncultured Candidatus Cloacimonadota bacterium
ATGTAATGTTTTTATATTAATTTTGAGGATTAAAATGAATAGAGTAGAAAGATTAGCAACATTAAGAGCAAAGAGAGCTAAGGCTTTATTAGGTGGTGGAGAGAAAAGGATAATAGCACAGCACAAAAAAGGAAAGCTAACAGCACGCGAAAGAATCAAATTATTACTTGATTCAGACAGTTTTGAAGAATTTGATATGTTTGTTCAACACCATTGTACAGATTTTGGAATGGAAAGGCAGAAATATCCTGGTGATGGTGTTGTTACAGGATGTGGAACGATTGATGGTCGTTTGGTTTATGTTTTCGCACAGGATTTCACAATTATTGGTGGGTCACTTTCAAAAAAGGTCTCTGAGAAAATCTGTAAAGTTATGAGTATGGCAATGAAGATGGGAGCTCCGATTATTGGTCTTAATGATTCTGGAGGAGCAAGAATTCAGGAAGGTGTTGATTCACTTGCAGGATATGCTGATATATTTTTGAAAAATGTGATGGCTTCAGGAGTTATTCCACAAATATCTGCTATTGTAGGACCCTGTGCTGGTGGAGCTGTCTATTCACCAGCTATTACCGATTTTATTATAATGGATAAAAAGAATAGTTATATGTTTGTTACGGGACCTAAAGTAGTAAAAACGGTTACCAATGAGGATGTAAGTACAGAAATGCTGGGCGGTGCAATGGTTCATGCACAAAAAAGTGGTGTTTGCCATTTTGTTACTGAAAGTGAAGAGGAAACATATAAGTTAATACAAAATCTTCTTAGGTACATTCCTAATAATAATCTTGAAGACCCACCTGTTGAAGTTTGTTCTGACCCTATTGATAGGTATTGTGAAAATCTAAATAGTATTGTTCCGGATGACCCCAGTAAGCCATACGATATAATTGATATTATAAAAAGCGTTTTTGATAATGGAGAGTTCTTGGAAGTTGCAAGGTACTTTGCCCCGAACATTGTTATTGGATTTGCACATTTGAATGGACACTCTATTGGCATTGTAGCAAATCAACCAAAGTATTTAGCAGGTTGTTTGGATATAAATGCATCAAAAAAAGGAGCAAGATTTATCCGCTTTTGTGATGCATTTAATATTCCATTAATTTGTTTTGAAGATGTTCCAGGCTTCCTTCCTGGTTTGAAACAAGAGCATGGGGGAGTTATTAAAGAAGGTGCTAAAATACTTTACGCATTTGCCGAAGCAACTGTTCCGAAAATTACAATTATTGTTAGAAAAGCTTATGGAGGCGCATATTGTGTTTTTAATAGTCGTCATTTAAGAGCTGATTTGATGTATTCATGGCCAACAGGAGAGATTGCGGTTATGGGTCCCAAAGGTGCAGTTGAGATTATATTCAGAAAAGAAGCAAAGAAAGCTGATAATCCAGAAAAATATTTACAAAAAATAGAAGAGGAGTATAGAGAAAAATTTGCTACTCCCTATCAGGCTGCACAGAAAGGTTATATTGATGATATTATTGAACCTGCAAAAACCAGAGCACGACTTATAAGAGCAATGGAAATGATTGCTTCCAAAAGAGATTCTAACCCTGCCAAAAAACATGGTAATATCCCACTTTAATTCTAGATGAAACATACATCCCGCTGCCGATTCATCCGCCAGCTGGCGGATGTAATCCTGTTTATTAAAACACCATTACAAATGGTGTTAGATCATCGCAATGTACTTATAATTCGTAATTTTACATTTATCTCTGTGTTCTCTGTGTCTCTGTGGCGAGGTATTTTCATATGAAGAAAATTGTTGATATTTTATTGGTTATAACAATTATTTTATATCTGTTTAGTTTGTATGATAATCTGATTTGCACAAACTTTGTATATGGCTCAGAAAAGCAAATAGAATCTGTAAAAATAGATACAAAATCCAACCAGCCCCTATTTGAAAACAAGATGTCTGAAAAATTTAAATCAAAAGAAGAAAATACTCAACTTGTTTTTAACATAGTTCTGAATGGAATGATTATTGTATTTGCAAGTTTAGCAATTATAGCATTAATAATAAAACTTTTTTGTTACTTTCAGACTAAAAAGAATCCAATTGAAAGGTCGACCAAATCTATCTCCAAAAAACTTATTTCAATTTCTCAGATATCTAAAAGGCTTACATCCCCGCCAATAGATCATAATCTAAAGGCTGCAGCAATTACAATAATCTTTTTATATGAGAATGAAGTTGAGACTCAGAGCAAAATGCTTCTAACTATGAAGAGAACAAAGACAAGCCAATGGCAGCAAGTATCAAAGTTATTGATGTCAAATTATGTATATTGGAAAAATATAAAGAGCAGACCAACAAAATATTTTAAAAAATAACTTAAATTGATAAACAGGAATATTTATGAAAACTTATAAGCTGGAAATCAATGGCGAAGAATTTGAAGGCAGAGTTGTTGAGTATGATGGCATAAATGCTAAAATTGAAATAAATGGAATAATTTATAAAGTTAAAATGGAGCATGAATTTGGTAAACAGACAGAGCATTTTGAAAGGCCAAAAAGGGTATTGACAATACCTCCAACCCTTAGTGGAAAAAGCGATTCAGTTTTTATTAATCCAAGTCAGGTTAGGTCTCCTTTACCAGGTATTATTGTTGATGTTTTGGTAAAGGAAGGAGATAAGGTTTCAGCCGGGGATGTTGTAGTAATTCTTGAAGCGATGAAAATGGAGTCGGAAATAGCTGCAACTGTAAATGGAATTGTTAATAAGGTGAATATTAAAAAGGGTGAATCTGTTCTGGAAGACCAAGTATTGGTAGATATTAAGGAAAACAAATGACTGAACTATTTAGCTTTTTCAAAACCACTGCTTTTGCACATTTTCATTATACAAATGCGATAATGCTTGTGATAGGAGTATTCTTTATTACACTTGGTATCGTAAAAAAATATGAGCCGCTTCTTCTTATTCCAATTGGATTTGGTATTATCTTAGGTAATGTGCCGGGAACTTTTGGTGGTGTTTATGACAAAGGTTCGGTTCTTAGTTATATCTACTTTGGGGTAAAGACAGGGATTTTCCCCCCTTTGATTTTTTTAGGGATTGGCGCAATGACAGATTTTAGCACACTTATAGCCAATCCGAAGCTAATCTTATTAGGAGCCGCTGCACAGTTTGGGATATTTGCAACTTTTGTTGGTGCAGCACTATTAGGATTCTCTTTGCCAGAAGCAGGTTCTATCGGTATTATAGGAGGGGCGGATGGACCAACTTCAATTTTTCTATCTTCTCAATTAGCACCACATCTGCTGGGACCCATTGCAATTGCTGCTTATTCATATATGGCGTTAGTGCCAATTATTCAACCCCCAATTATGAAATTACTGACTACCAGACGAGAAAAAGTGATTCAAATGAAATCCCCAAGAATCGTAAGTAAGAAAGAAAAAATTATCTTTCCTATCATATCTTTCTTAATTACAGTCAGCATTGCACCAAGAGCTGTTGCACTTTTAGGAATGCTGTTTTTTGGAAATTTATTAAAGGAATGTGGAGTGACTGAAAGATTGGCAAATGTATCCAGGAATACAATAATTGATGTTGTTACTGTACTGCTCGGAATAGCAGTAGGTGCAAGCACTCAAGCAAGTGTGTTCTTGACTAATAAGTCATTAAAAATTTTTGTTTTGGGAGCCTTTTCATTTTGTATTGCAACCGCTGCAGGAGTATTATTTGCAAAATTTATGAACCTATTTTTAAAACAGAAAATCAATCCTTTGATTGGTGCATCCGGGGTCTCTGCAGTGCCAGATTCTGCCCGTGTGGTTCAAAATGAAGGGCAAAGATACAACAAGAAGAACTATCTTTTGATGCATGCAATGGCGCCAAATGTGGCAGGAGTTATTGGCTCTGCTGTTGCTGCTGGTGTGCTCTGGGGAATATTAGGGAAGTGAAAATTTAGCCACAAAGACACAAAGTCACTAAGAAGAACATATACTTTAAAAATGTTAAGGAATGAATAAATCCTGATAAAATAGTATTAATAATATCTATGTTTATACACAAACTAACTAGAGTTGACCAAAAACTATAACCTATAATAATCTTTGTGACTTTGTGTCTTTGTGGCTAAAAGATACTTTGAGGTGTTGGTAATAAGATGGATTTTTTATTTCTGAAGCTGTGGGTAAAAGAAAATTCAAAGCAGATAATAAGTAGCCAATTTAAAAAGGTCTTTTGGGATGGGGAAAAATATATTTTAGAATTCAACAACAGCTATCTTAATATTTCTTTATTTTCAGGAGAGCCTCTCTGCTTCTTTTCTGATAAAGAAATAAACCCAAAAATAGAAACCACATTTATAAAACTTATTTCAAAGCATCTTTACAGAAGTACAATAGAAAAAATTTCTATCGCGAAAAATGATAAAATAATATCAATTTACTTTCAAAAAAAAGATATTGATGGAAAGAAAATAAGATATAAACTTATCATAGAATTGATAAATCGTTATGAAAATCTGATATTTACAAGACAGGATGAGAATGAGAAATGGATTATATTAGATTCTCATAAACGGATAGGTTTTTCAGAAAGTAGATTTAGACAAATTGTGCCCGGATTAGAATATCAATATCCGCCACAAATTAATAAACCTTATATTTTAGATTTAGACAAAGATAGATTTTGTAATTTGGTAGGGGATAAACTTCCAGAAGAATGGAAAAAATTTATTCGGCATTTCAGCAATATGCCAAAATTTCTTAAAGGTGACTTTATTCCAGAAATGCCTGCAGAAGATTTTTGGAAGATTATCTCTCAAATAAAAAATAAGATAAAAACTTTGGAGTCCAATTTTCTGGGTAGGTTCTGGTTAAACCCGAACCTACCCGGGTGGGGGCTACAATATATTGTATTTTACGATCCAGAAGAAAAATATTTATCCTTAATAGAAACGGAAAATTCGCAAGGATTTTCTAATATTAATGATGCCTTTCAGTTTTATTATCAAGAAAAATGCAGGAAGATAATATTTACTCAGTTGAAAAATACAATTCTACATACTTTACAAAAACAGGTAAACGGGATAGAAAAAGTCATTGCAAAGGAATCAGTTGAATTGCACGAGATGAAGAAAGTGGAAATATGGAAAAAATTCGGCGAACTTCTTAAAATAAATTTTGCTAAAATCAAAAGAGGACAGAAAGAGATTGGGGTAACTGATTATTTTGAAGAAAACGCACCACAAATCGTTATTCCCTTAAATGAAGAATTAAGTCCGAAAAAGAATATGGAGCATTATTTCAAAAGATATAAGAAAGCAAAATCGGGAATGGTAAAATTACAAGCACAGATTGAGGTAAATAAGAAGAAACGCCAAAATATTTTAGATAAAATAGCTTATGTAGAAAAATGTGAAAATTTTGAAGAATTGTGTAAATTACAAGAAGAAAAGAGGGCAGGGAAGAAAAAAGCCTTTGAGAAACGATTATTTCGCAGGTTTTCAATTGAGGCAGAAGGACGGAAATGGGAAATTTTCGTAGGAAGAAACAATCGTGAAAATGATGAACTCACAACCAAATTTGCAAAATTAGATGATTGGTTCTTTCATAGCAGAATCTATCATGGAGCGCATATTATTGTTAGAAATCCAGAAAGATTAAGAGATATACCTCCGAAAATTAAAAATTTTGCTGCTGGTATTGCTGCATATTTCAGCAAAGCAAAACATTCAACTAAAGTTCCTGTGGATTTTACAAAGATTAGGTATGTTTCCAAGCCAAGAAAAAGCCCACCAGGATTTGTAGTTTATAGAAACCAGAAGACTTTGTTTGTGGACCCGATTGATCCAAGAAAATGAAAATTGACAAATAAAATAATAATTTTTTCTTTTGACTATATTGTTAAGATTGACGTAAATCTTAACCTTTTTACAAATGATTTGTAAGAAGTAAAAAGAGAATTAAATCTTTTATTTTATTTTGGTGGTTACAAAATATATATGAGGGTGATTGATATGAAGAAAAATTTTATTTTTAGTACATTATTAATTGTATCTATAATCTTTTTAAATATTAGTAATCTTGCCTATGCAAACATTATCAATGTTCCTGCTGACCAACCAACCATTCAAGCAGAAATTGATGCTGCAATGAATGGCGATACTGTTTTAGTGCAACCCGAAACCTATGTTGAGAATATTAATTACAATGGAAAAAACATTGTTGTTGGCTCTTTGTTTCTGACTACTCGGGACACTTCCTATATTTCACAAACTGTTATTGATGGAGATAGTCTGGATAGTGTTGTTAAGTTTGAAAATAATGAAGACTCAACCGCAGTATTATGTGGATTTACTATTACGAATGGTAATGCCTATCGTGGTGGTGGGACTTATTGTAAAGATTCCAGTCCGAGTTTAAATAATATAACAATAACAAGTAATTCTGCTTTTGCTGGTGGGGGCATTTGCTGTTACACATATTCCAGTCCGAGTTTTAAGAATATTAAAGTAATAAATAATTCTGCTGATAGGAAAGGTGGCGGGATTTACTGTTATTATTCTTTTCCTAGGTTAGAGAATGTATCAATAACAAGTAACTCTGCTCTTACTGGTGGAGGAATTTACTGTGAAACATCTTCCAGTCCTAGTTTGACAAATTTAAAAATAACAAATAATTATGCTGATTTTGATGGTGGTGGTATTTACTGTTGTAATAATTCCAGTATTAATTTCGATAATGAAAACAGATGTAATATTTATCTAAATAATATTACAAATAGTAAAGGGTATGGTGCTGATATTTTTGCTACTGGGTGTGATACAATAAATGTCATTGTAGATACATTTACTGTTTTAACACCAACTGATTATTATGCATCTCCAATTGATAAATTCACATTTGATATACTTCATTCAATTCAAGATAGTTTAATAAATGCTGATCTTTATGTATCAGTTGATGGTAATAATTTTAATAATGGAACAACACCAGATGAACCATTAAAAACAATAAAATACGCATTATCAAGAATTTATGCAGATAGTCTTAATCCACATACTATATATCTATCACCCGGTATATATAGTACCATAACAAATGGAGAGATTTTTCCAATAGGAATGAGTAATTATGTTTCTTTAGAAGGAAATGAAGAGGATGACACAATATTGGATGCAGATAGTATAAATGGAGTATTAAGATTTAATTATGTAATAATCTCAAATATAATGAATATTACAATAAGAAATGGTAATGCTACAGGTAATTATCCTAGTGATAGAGGTGGAGGGATTTACTGTTATAATTCCAGTCCAAGATTGGAGAATATAACAATAACAAGTAACTCTGCTAAATATGGTGGTGGTGGGATTTTTTGTAGAAAATATTCCAACCCAATTTTATTAAATGTAACAATAATTGACAATTATGCTGAAGTTTATGGTGGTGGAATTTTCTGTTGGGACTCAAATCCTAGTTTAGAAAATGTGATAGTAGCAGGTAATTCTGCTAATGATCATGGGGGAGGAATTTTCTTTTTGGATTCAAATCCTAGTTTAGAAGATGTAATTATCACAGGTAATTCTGCTTCTACAGGTGGAGGGGTTTACTGTTATATTTCCAATCCATGTATGACGAATGTAATGATAACTGACAATTATGCTTATATTGATGGTGGTGGAATTTACTGTCGATATTATTCCAATCCAAGTTTGGTAAATGTTACAATATCAAATAACTCTTCGAGTTCTGGTGGTGGGATTTTATGTGAGCGGAATTCCAGTCCGAGTTTAGTAAATTGTATTCTCTGGAACGACTCGCCACAAGAGATTTATTTTTCTCCAGATCATGACCCAAATTCAATCACAATTTCTTATTCAGATATACAAGGTGGAGAAACAGGAATTGTAACGAATAATAATGGAACAGTTTATTGGTTAGAAGGTAATATAGATGCAGACCCATTATTTATTGATCCGGAGAATGGTGACTACCATCTCAGTTGGGCTAATTTTCCAATACCTGATTCAACAAAATCTCCATGTATTGATGCAGGTGACCCTGATCCTCAATACAATGACCCAGATGGAACAAGAAATGATATGGGAGCATATTATTTTGACCAAACCGTTGGTGTTGATGATGAAAATAATCCTTTAATTGAGACAGAATTATTTAACAACTATCCCAATCCCTTCAACAAAATAACAACAATTAGATACTTCGTACCCAAATATACAGAAGTAAAAATTCAGATATACAATCTTAAAGGTCAATTAGTTAAAACTCTTGTTAATGATGATAAACCAGCTGGCTATCATACTGTTGAGTGGAATGTCCTCGAGAAATCGGGGATGTGTTCAGGAATATATTTCTATAAATTATCCACCAAAGATAAGACATTTGTAAAGAAGATGATTTTGATAAGATAAATTTCCGCGAGTCGTTTCAAAAGGCAACTTTTTATCTAAATGATATTCTTCTCTTATGGTTAGATACCTTTTATTTATTTACTTGCTTTCTTTTAAAATTTTTATAGCTATATCCTTGTAAGATTCTGGAACAAGAACTTTTACCTCTCCCAAACCATTTAGAGTTAATCCATATATTTTTCCAATAGCTTCTTGTTTCAGTCTGACAGGAATTCCGTTACTTTCAAGTTTTCCCTTGATAATGTAACCCTCTGTTTGTCCCTGGGCATTAAATACTATTATCCACTTTTCTTCCACTTTTTCCGTTTTCATTTGTTAATAATATTTTTATCAGACATAAAAGTATACTGTTTGAGAAGATAAACATTAAAATTGGATTATCGTTGAAACCACAAATTGGTCACCAATAGAACTGTAACTCTCTGTATTATGACTATACGCAAAATCAATTTTTGTAGTAAAATTTGATATATCAAATTGATAACCAGCACCCCAGGATATTCTATCGCTATAGTAGTTGCTTTGATATCCTAAACGAAGGAATATATCATTAATTCTGTATTCAAAACCAATTTTAGAATTTTTTATACTATTTTTTGAATCCTTTTCTACTTTATCAAACTGATAAGTTAGCAATAAATCGTAGTTAGTATTTTTTAGTAAAAATGTTGAAAAACCTAAAGAAAAGTTCTTGAGTAGCGGAAACGGTAATTCTTCTCCGTCTTCATCAAACAATCCATCTCCATCATTATCAATTTCATCATACGGGTCTTCATTAATTTTTCCATCATTATCATTATCAATTTTAAGTTGAAGGTCAGGACCAATGTTTCTATAGGCAAAACCAACTTTAATTCTTTCATAATAGTTGAAAAGTGCTCCAAAATTTAAAGAATAGCTATGTAACTTTTCAGAGAAAGAACTATATTCAAAATAATCATAAGTTGTCCCTAAAGACAGTAACTTTGTAGGAGCTATTGAATATGAAATCCCAATTTTCTTTACAGTTTCATTCCATTTATCATATCCAAAAAATTCACCTACAAAATCATATGTATTATTCATATAATCACTGTAAAGGCTAAAATTTCCATATTTAGATGGTATCACAAAACTTAAAAATTCATTATTAATATTGCTATCATAAATTCTATATTTGATGTTTGAATGTGATAGAAACAGTTCTGTTTTAGAAAGTTTACCGAGAGCACCTGGATTCCAATATATAGAAGATGCATCATTTGCTAACGAAACATACGCATCACCTAACCCGAGAGCTCGTGCATTAATTCCATGAAGACCATATAGTAAGATTTGGTTTTCGAGAGGTGTAGCATATAATTTGAATGAAAAAACAATTATCAATGTAAAAAAGAGTAATATTTTTTTAGATTTTTTTCTCATCTTTATGCCTTTAATTTTCAGTATATTTCAATAGTCATTATTGAAGATTTTATTTTAATCTTCACGAATCGTTCCATCAGGCAGCATATTATCAGGATGATACTTACCTTTTTTTTAAAATTGAAAATGAACTGGGACATCTGAAAGATTAGTAATATCTTCCGCTTTTAAATCTTTAGCTAAATATATTAATTCAATTCTAAACATTTTCTCTTTGTATCTTTCTGATAAAAGTTTAAAATAAGGTTCAGCAGAGTAATTATAACGAAAATCTTTCGCTTTAGCATAACCTCCTTTCCCACTTTTAAAAATACTTTTTCCATAATGAGAATAAAGCTGACCGTTAGGAATACATACTAATTTCAGAGCCTTGATATTTGGTTTAGCATGTTCATGAACTATTTGAATAATGTAAGTTAAACAAGGTTTCTCGGTTTTTGCGGATGTATGATAATATTGAGGCAGGTTAGGCGAAAATATCTTATTTACACCATACGAAGTCTGATTAATTCCAATATTAATTTTACCTTTATAATCTGCTGGATTATCAATAAGAGCTGTCTTAATTTCAGCATGTATAAAAGCATCGGGAAGTTCAAAATTTAGAGAAATGTCAGGAAGGAGTGAAATTGGATATTTAAATATTGGCTTAAAGAAATGATAAAAGAATAAATCTACAGCCTTTTTATTTGCATTTACATCATTAAGTTCTTTTATAATTGATTCGCATTCCTGTTTTAAAGAGATTAAAATGAATTTGAAATACTCTTTTTCTTTGCTTTCTAATTCAAAATCAAGCATAGTTCACCCTTTCTCATAAGAAAATTTTTTCTGGATTTTCTATTAAATTTGCAAAACCAGGAGTATATACCTAAATGTTCTTTAGCAATTCTTTGTCACATCTGTAATATTTATTACCCCAGCCCTTTTGCAGCACCATGTTATTTTTTTAAAGCTACCTGCTTTTGACTAATACTATTTCCTAATTTTGTGTAACGATTATATGTACTGTGTTCTTTCACATCTTCTTCTTGCTTAATTGCAGACAAAAGTTAAGTGCTTATGTTTTTATTCTCAAAATCTATATTTCCATTAATAAAAATATATTCAAGCCCTTCTGCATATTGATGGGGATTTTTATAAGTCGCTTTATCTGTAATTTTTTCTAGGTTTATTAAATTAATATCTGCGAAATAACCTTCTTTTATTTTTCCTCTATTCTTTATTCCAAATTTTTCTGCCGGTAAGGAAGTCATTGACCGGATTGCCTGTTCTAAATTAAGAATTTTATCTTCTAAAACATATTTTCTTATTTTCTTGGGAAACGAACCGTAAAACCGAGGATGCGGATTTGCTATATCTCTTTGAACAGTCCAACTGTCAGATGAAGTAATAACATAATCTTTTAAAGCTATTTGTTTTATATCTTCTTCATCAGTTAAAAAGAAAATTCCCCAGGGAGAAATTTCTTCACAAACCATATCAACATAACAATCTGAAATATTCTTGTTTTCCATTTGAGCTATTTTTTCCAGAGTTAATCCTTCATATTCTCTTTTCTGTGGATAATCGCTGATCATAATTTTTGAAGGATTTATATAGGTTTCAAAAAGTAAATTTATAAAACTTTTTAATTTTCTGCTTCCAGCTTTAGATTTGAACTCTTTTTTGATGCTGTCACTTGTTTTGAACTTATCAGGTAAGAGATGAGTAAGCATTGTATTTCCTGCATTATACGGATATTGATCAACAGTAATATTAAGTCCTTCATCTCGCGCTTTTTCTATTAATTCCAATACTTGAGAGATTGTAATATCATCCTTTGGAAGTCCAAGTTTTAAATGAGAAATTTCAACTGGAATTTCTGCTTGTTTTCCGATTTCAATTGCTTCTTTAATCGAGTCTAATACATTGAAGTTACCTTTTCCAATTCCTGTTTCATTCCTCATATGAGTTGCATAAATTCCATTATATTTTCTCACAACTTTTGCAATTTTAATTAATTCTTCAGTTGAGGAAAAACATCCGGGAGCATATTCGAGACCAGTGGAAAATCCAATCGCACCATTTTCCATTTCTTCAGTAACTTTGTTTTTAAGTAATTCCAATTGAGATGATGATAATTTTTTCGGTTGATTATCTCCGAAAACATCTTCTCTAACAATTCCGTAAGGAATTAAATGAAATACATTTGCGGAAAAATCTATTGAATCAACAATATCCAGCCAAAATTCAGTATTTGAATAACCAAGTCCGCAATTTCCGGTAACCACAGTAGTAATACCTTGATGAAGCTGATTGTGATTTCTTTTGCATTCTTCAGGAACAGCATCGTGATATTTTTTTAAGATTGTTCTTTTGAACGCCATATCGCAATGTGTATGAATGTCGATAAAACCGGGTGTAACAATAAGATTCTTCACATCAATTATTTTCTTTGCTTTTACCGGAAGCATTTCAATAGCAGAAATTTTATCTCCGATGATTCCGATATCTGCAATAACCGGTTCTGATAAAGTTCCATCGTAAATTGTTCCGTTTTTGATTATTAAATCGAACATATTTAATTAATGAGTAACTACTTCAATCTCTTTCCACTTCTTCCACTTCGCGATACCATCTCATTTTATCACCAATTTTAGAACGTATTTTCCATTTCCAGCTTTTAGGTTTCTTTTCTATGAATGAAGTAAGTAAAAAAAGCCTTTGATTAAGAATCTCAGCCTGTTTTTTTTCAAGATATTCGTTAGATAATTCTCTAACTTTCTTAAGATTTGAAGTAGCAGTTTTCCACCATCCCCAATCTCTAGAACATACTTTTGCCAGATAAGATCCATTGATATATCCTTTATCCTTTCCATTTAAGGAAATCGGATATTGACTTAATAAAACTATTATATCGATGATATCTTTTTTGTTTATTTCTACAATTTGTAATTTCTCCAAAAGCAGGTCTATCAAACTTATAGTCGCATAATCGATTTCCAATCTTTTTCTGAAATCGATCTCATGACAAAATCTTAATTTATCTATGAAAATATCAGAATGAACAGCTTCTTCTGGGTGATAGAAAATCCTTCTTTTATCGTCGAATAGTCTTAAAACATTCTGATTTTCCGTCCAGCCAAGTTCAAAAAAAAGTTCTTGTACTTTAACAATATCTTTTTTATAAGTAACAAAATTGATATCGGTGAGATAGCGTTTATTCTTGTATTCGATTACTTTATAGATGGGACATCTTAATCGAAAAGCGATAGAACCGATAACCCGCATTGTAACATTATATTCTTTTGCTTTTCCCATTATTTTTTCAAAAACCTGCAGAAAAGCAATTTCCTGTTCTTTTAAAGATTTTTGATTTATTTTGATACCATCAGGAATAAATGGTATATTTTTTGAAAACATTTTTTCCTCCTACATATAAGTTTTATTTTTTTGGTTATATTTTCATTGACTTTTTTTAAA
>CAYNOU010000068.1:0-12942 GCA_964398885.1 uncultured Candidatus Cloacimonadota bacterium
TATATTTTGCACTTAAATTTATCCCTAAAGCAGGTCCCAAGAAAATGTTTGGTCTAAGTGAACTTTCTATCGGAATATTAACTTTTGCTAAAACAGGAACTTGAATATAATCATATTTGTAAGTCATCTTTTCATCTCCTTCTTCCAATTTTGCTCCCTGCATAGAATAATAAACTTCTGGTTGAATGGCAAACATTTCATTAATACTATAGGTTAAAAAACCACCAATTGCAAATCTGAATATACTTTCCATATCATCTGAAACATCATCTCCCGTTAAAGTTGCAATGTTCAAACCTGCTTTAACACCTTTGCCTGTTATTCCTTGGGCAACTAACAAAGAAGCACAAAATATCATCACAATCGTGATAATAGCAATTCGTTTCATTTTCTTTCTCCTTTTTTAATTTATTTTTACCTATTTAAGACATTAACATAATTGTTCTTTCCTATCTAAGACATTAACATATAAACATACTTTTTTACCAGATTAATATTCAGCTTTGAATCCAAGAAATAATACAATAAACTTCTTATTTAAATTATCTCTGTCAAGTTTTGCAAAAAATATCTTGTTCAATTTTTGTTTATGCCTTCCCTGCAGAACAAAGCACATGTATATTTTTATGTTTATACATTTCAATCAATTCCGTACGAGCAGGTCCCAAGTATTTTCTCGGGTCAAATACAGACGGATTGTTTGCGAGAAATTCTCTTATTTTTGCGGTCATAGCAAGTCTTCCATCGGAGTCAATATTGATTTTACAAACGGCAGATTTGGTAGCTTTTCTAAGTTGCTCTTCAGGCACACCAGCAGCTCCTTTCATATCGCCACCATATTTGTTGATTAATTCAATATATTCAGGAATGACTGAAGATGAGCCATGAAGCACTATTGGAAACCCTGAAATTCTTTTTTCAATTTCTTCTAAAATATCAAAGCGGAGAGGAGGTATGGATTCTCCGGGTTTAACTTTGAATTTGTATGCGCCATGAGAAGTTCCGATTGAAATAGCAAGTGAATCAACACCTGTTTTATTTACGAAATCTTCAACATCGTCGGGGTTGGTATAATGTGACTTTTCTGCTGAAACTTCTTCCTCTATTCCTGCAAGTACACCGAGCTCGCCTTCAACTGTTACATCATATTTATGAGCATAATTAACAACTTTTTTTGTTAGAGCAACATTTTCTTCATAAGGTAGAGCAGAGCCGTCAATCATAACAGAAGAAAAGCCAGATTCAATACAACTTTTGCAAAGTTCAAAATTATCCCCGTGGTCAAGATGAAGTGCTATCGGAACAGGCTTACCCAATGTCTTCATCATTTCAATTGCACCTTGAGCCATATACTGTAGCATTGTTTGATTAGCATAGTTTCTTGCACCTTTTGATACCTGCAAAATTACAGGAGATGCAGTCTCAACGCAAGCAGTAATTATTGCCTGCAACTGTTCCATATTATTGAAATTATAGGCAGGAATTGCATAACCTTCAGCCATAGCTTTGGCAAACATTTCTTTTGTATTTACGAATCCTAAGTCTTTGTAATTAATCATTTTTATTTATTTCTTCTATTCTGACTCTTCTTCATCTTAAATAATTTTGTGATTTTTCCCACATACTTAAAACAAATAATTGCAATAAACATGCAGTTAGCTGAAGTTCAATCTATTACAATGTAGCAAACTCCTCTACCGGGACCTCAATTTTTTTCAATACCTCAGCTTTAAAATACTGCTCTCCACAATATTCACATTTCTCACAAGGGACATTATCTACAATTAAAAACTGTCCATTGTGTCTGTAAATATACTGAACATGTGTGCTTCTAAAATTTATATTCCCACAAAAATTACAAACTCTTTCCATCTTTACTCCTTTCATAAGGTGTCTTAAATTTTGGAAGACGTGGAATATAAACGGTAATGACAACTAATAATTCACCTCTGGTTCAGTCATTTATCTCATCTCCTTTCTTGGTTTCATTTTATTTGCTACTCTCTTTTGCTTTACTTTCAGTTTTGATGTTCCTCTTAATTGATTTTTACCAATTAAATATTCTTTTCGTTCTTCTAATAGTGTAAGTTGAGATAAACCCTTTTTGTATTTCATTATATCATATTCTGTTTTAATTTTTTTATTTATTCCGATTTGATTTGGTATTAAAATAGAATATGCATTAAGTTTTTCAATCGCCTCTTTAATGAACTTTTTATTTATATCACAACCAATGAATTTTCTATCATTTGCTATACATAAATCCAACATAGTTCCTGAACCCAAAAATGGTTCAAAAACAGTATCACCTTCATCTGTAACAGACAACAATAATCTCTTTACTATTTTACTTGGAAAGGTTGCAGTATGTCCGGGTTTGGGTTCAGTTGATGCTATCCAAACTTGATTATCTAATCTCAATTTTCCATTTTGTCCCATTACCATGAAATGCTTCTGATTAAATTTATAATTACCTTTTTTAGTAAAATGTAATATATATTCAGCGCTTTGTCGGGCTCTGTCTTTCACATTTTCAGGCATAGGATTAGGTTTTTCCCAAATAATATGCTGTCTCCAAATAAAACCCATATCAACTAACTTTATTGCTATTCTATAGGGTATTCCACATAACGATTTATTCTTAATTGTATCATGTCTAGCTGTCACTGAGCTTGTATTTCCTTGTCCATTGGAATCCAAACCATATCTTCGATAAGAAATATCTTTATTATGTTCCCAATGATTGTGGTGTGAACGAGATACTCCACTACCCATATAACTATCTTGTATTATAATAAAAATCGAGCCTTCTGCTTTCATAATTCGCAACAGTGAAGAATATAAATTAACATTTTTATCTATATACTCTTCTAACTTTTCGCTACCAAATTCTTTTTTATCACCAGTAAAGTTTCGTTTTCCCCAATAAGTAGGACTAGTTATAACGGCTTGAATAGTATTTTTAGGCAAATGTTTTAAGCATTCAAAAACATCTCCGCCAAATAGTTTTATTTTATCATCAGAATACACTAATTCCATATTGGCCTCTATTTTATTTTTAAGTTACTAATATCTTGATTATTTGCTTGTATTATATCAAATTTTTCAGGATGTGCTAAAGCACATTTTTCACAAGTGTTTTTAGTACAAATATTACAAATTTTATTCTTTTCAGCATTTAAAAAAACAGATAACAATTGCAAATTTTCTAAATCATCTGTACCTCCTTTAGATATAGGCCTACGATGGTCGTATGTAGCTCGTACAAGGGATTTAGCAAAAAAGTGAATACCCTTTAATTCTCTGGATAACTTAAAACCTGTTATATTACATTTTCCCTCGAATTTATTAAAAATGGTATCTTGTTGTTGATTGTTTATTGTGCCACGATATTCTGGTAATGACAACAAAATAACTTTGTCAGAACTCATGTGTCCATAGTACTTGAATAAATTTTCAACATCAATTTTTACTTGCATTACTCTTTTCTCTCCTCTTTTTTCAATAAGGAAATTTGCGAAACCATTACCAATCCTTAAATCAGAGTGCGCTCTGTTTGGGTCATTGAGAGTACCATCTAATTTATGTATATCAAAAAATTTAGGATAGGCTCGTAATAATTCTTTCATTACCGTGAAAGCTCTTTTAATTTTCAATTGAAATAGTAACGTTTTACCGTTGTAAGTTATTTCAACTTGTTTTTTCTCATCATTCAATATACGGAAGCTATAATTTTTCATCTTTGTCTCCTTTCATTCTAATAACATATCTATTTCAGATTGTCAACCATTCATAAATTTGTTATTGATGTAATGACTTTTCCTTGAATTTGTAAATCCGGCTACAAGACAACTTTCTCCTCTTCCGGTTTCTTCATATTGCTCTAAGATTCGACCTGAAAGTAAGGCTTCTTCTACTTCTTCAATTGTAAGGTTATCATTTTGTCGTTCCTGATCACCGTGTTTTGAAAAATAATATTCCTCATTTTTAACTCTTTCTACTATCCAATCAACTTTAAACATTTGATTTCGTCACATCAGATAAAGGCGATTTCAACTGGCATCAAAATATACTCGTAATCTGGTAGTATACACGAACTCATTTATCTTCTATATGTTTGAATTGCATATCTTGGTCCTAATAGAAGAAGTTCATCTTTAACTTTACTAATTTTACTATTCTTCTTTCTCTTTCTCCTCCATTCCTTCCGCTTCTTCTTTTTCCTCTACTTTTTCAGGTTTTTCTTTGCGTTCCGCTTTTTCTTCAGTCTTTTCCTCTTTTTCTTCTTCAGCAGGTTTTTCCTCTACTTCCTCTTCTTTCTTAGGATAGAATTTTTCTTGAGAAGAAAGGTAAATAAAGGTTTCCGCAGAACTCATATAAGTAAAGAAATATGAAAAACCTATACCGCCAACAAATATCAGGCATAGACTGATTATAAATCCTGGAATTGTGTAATATCCACCAGCGCCAGAATACATTGCAAGTCCTGGGAATAGTGTATTTAGGAATTCAAAAAATCTTGGCAAAGTAATTTTTGTAAATTCACCACCCATAATCAATTGAGCTCCAAAACTAGTGAATTTTACTGCGCCTTGCATAATTGCAAGAACAAATGCAAAAGCAATCGCACCAACAATCGCAGAAAGAAATTCGCAAACTACAATATAAACGCCATGATCCTTGATTAAATGAAATAAGTCAATGATGGAGTCCATTGCTGATTTCTGTTCAACACCAATTATAACTGCACCATAAGATTTACAAAAAAGTAAAATTACAAGTGTGAGCATTACGAATACTGAAATTGCAAATGGAATTAAATACATAATTGAAAGCCATAAGGAGCCCACATAGGGGATTGCACCAATAGCATAGAAGAATAGCTGACCAAGAGCAATTAGTACGAAAATAACTATCCAACCAATAATGAAAAACACAAATGTTTTAATATGTTTGCCTAAGAATTTCCCGACATCATTCCACCCGACAAATATCTCATCGTCTACTGCTTCTCTACGGATTGAATATGCAATGCACATTTTGGCTATGAAAAATATGAACGAGATTAGAACAATAGCAAGTATATTTCTGAATGACAAAAATGAAAAAATAGCCCCTGGAACCTCAGGGATTAGATTAAATTTGCAAAATGGCGGTCTAATAAGGAAATATCCAATAAGAGCAGAAATTATCAATGCAAGTGCTGAAATTATCAGACGATGGAATCTCCAACTATGATTCCAAGCCTTAAAGATGTCTTTGAATCTGAAGACCCTTGCTTCTTTTTCTTCCATTTTTCTTTCCTCCAAGTTATTAATTGCTTATTCGGTATTTACTGAGTTAATAATTTTTCTGTCAAATAATATGATAAAATTTTTGTTAGGCATAAAATTATTCTTCTGCCAGAAAAACTTACTTATATCTTTGTTTACATAAATAGAATCAGGTTCGTATGAGAGGGAGTCAATTTTTATATGGTTTGGAATTTCAAGTTGAAAATTAGCTGCTTGTAATGGTTTCCCCCAATATTTTGTGGTTGTTAATATGTATTCTGCTTTATTTCCATAAAGCTTTTGTCTGTAAAAAATCTTATATTTGCCGACCCTGAATGGTTCAAGGCTTACTTTAAAGGATACGCCATTTTCTTTTCGTCTTATTATTTCTGCAGGGATGCTATCAGTTAGATAATATATCAAAACCGTATCAACAATTCCGTACAAACTATCAGTTGGGAATGGGTAATATAGAATATTGTTTACAGGTTTGTCAGTTACATTGCAGATATAATAAATACCATCTACATTAAAAAATGAATCTTGAATTGTAAATGAAATGTCTTCTCTAATAAATTCTAAAGAATAACAGTAAATATTAATGGTGAAAAATAGAAGTATAAGGAAAACAGAAGCAGTTTTCATCTAACCATAATCATTTTATTAGTCTTAATTCTATTACCATCAACTTCCAATGAATAGAAATAGAATCCTGGTGGTTGCAAAACATCACTTTCGTTTTTTCCATTCCACACAACCTCAATATTTTTACCTTTTACCTTTTGCCTTTTGAATTGTTTCACCAATTGTCCTTTGATATTATAAATCGTTATTCGTGGATTTTTGTGTCCCCAATTTAATTGGGGATCCGTGGCTAAATTAAAGGAAATCCTTGTTGATTCAATGAATGGGTTTGGATAATTGCTTAATATGATTTGATTATATTGTTCTATTTCTTCATCTATTGATGTTAAATTAATATAGAATTCACAATAAGTTGTTGAATCCGGTTCTATGGTGATTGAGGTTTCCAGAAGAACACTTTCATAAACCAGAATGGATGTTTCAAAATTTAAGGAATACATCTGTTGGGAGAAATATCCAGTGCTGTCTGTAATTATAATAGGGAAAAAAGATTGAAGATAAGGACGATAGAATTGGATTTCTGCTCCTTGAATTGGATTATTTTGATTATCGAAAACATGTCCACAAAAAGTTCCCTGGGTTCCAGTTGTATCGTTTGGTATCCCCAAAGTAGGACTATTATCTTTAGTTAATATGTTTATATACTCAGGCCACCAATTATATAATGTAATTCGTGCAAGTGATTGGTTGCTATATGGAGGGTTAATCACAGAATTTGGATAATTTCCAAAATAACATTGATCTATTTCTCCCCAAGACATTGAATGTTCAGACAAATAATAGGTAGCAATCATATCTCCGTTTTTATTAATGTTAAACTGAGATTGCAAACTATCTTGAGTGATGAGAGTATACCCAAATAAGGGAAAGTAAATTCCGGGATTAAATAGAGATGTGTCAGAAGAAGAAGCTATCTTACAACTATCAAGTGTTTCTTCTTGAACAAAAACATTTAATAGTTCAATAGTCCAATAATCACCATCAAAGTAGATTTCTTCAATATAGGCACCTGGGAAAACAACATTTCCATTAAGTTCTGAAAATAAAAGTAGAATAAATAATAAAGCAAAGATTTTATGTTTCATTTTATCACCCCGTCATTAAATGATAAAAGTTAAAGGTTCGTTTCATCTAACCATAATCATTTTATTAGTTTTGACTTTTTTGCCATCAACTTCCAATGAATAGAAATAGAATCCGGGAGGTTGTA
Organism: uncultured Candidatus Cloacimonadota bacterium; assembly: GCA_964398885.1. Taxonomy (GTDB): domain Bacteria; phylum Cloacimonadota; class Cloacimonadia; order JGIOTU-2; family JGIOTU-2; genus JAGMCF01. Next base: position 7,129 of record CAYNOU010000068.1, read on the forward strand.
AAATACCGTCATTGCTTTTTCCATCCCACACAACCTCGTTAATTTTCAATTTTGTCCCCGAGTAAATCGGGGATTCAATTTTTAATTCTTTAACAAGTTGTCCTTTTATGTTATAGATTTTTATCTGTGATAATCCGCGTAAATCCGCGGCTGAAAAAGAAATTGTCGTTGATTCAATGAATGGGTTTGGATAATTGGTTAATCTCAATTGCCTGCTTTGAAGTTGTTCTTCATCAATTGAATAAAGATCAAGGTAGAATTCGCAATAGGTTGTTGAATCTGGCTCAATTGTAATTAAAGTATCCATCATTGCAATATCATCTACATAAATTGTTACATCATAATTCATTCCGCACATATATGTATTCTCAAAATAACCATCATCCGATGGTTCTATAAGAAATGCTTCATAATCAGGAGAAGAGAAATAATATATTTTAGCATTTGAAATAGGGTATCCCTGTAAATCATAAACATATCCGCAAAAGGTTCCTCTGGTATTAACTGAATAAATGTTACTTCCTAAAGAGGGTATATTTTCTTTTGCCAATCTATAAAAAGTAACCCATTCTGGATAACCTTGCCAATACCAATGATATTCAAAAGCTACTCTTGCAAGAGATTGGTTATCATAGGGAGCATTTACATGAGAACCTGAATAATTTCCAAAATAAACTTCCTCATAAACAAAACTTCCCACAATCATTAGAAAATCTCCATCTTTATCAATAAATAATGGGGTTGTAATGTCATCTTCAGTAATTAGAAGTATACTATCAGGAAATAAAACAGTGCCTTCATTAAATGTGGTTTCTCCTGCAGAAGAAATAAGAGTGCACTCATCTAAAAAAAGAGGTTCTGCCCATTCCTCGCCATATGCCAATTCGATTGTCCAGTTAATACCCTCAAAATAAATTTCACTAATTATTGGTGGAGGTGGTATAGGATTCCCAACAAGTTGTGAAAATAAAACCAAAGTAAATATTAAAGTAAAAGCTATATATTTCATTTTGTCCCCCAATTTATATTTTACCTTAAATTTAACATAGAAATAGTGATATTGTTTCTTGTATATACTTCCTGTCTCATAATTATTCCTAATAGTTAAATAAAAAAGGCATAAACAAAAAGAATATCTATGCCGAAATTTGTCAAGTAATTTTTTTAAAAAATTCCCAGGAATTTTTGAATATAAGGTGAATACGCAACCGTAAGTCCTGCAACTACGATACTTACCATACTCATCAATTTTATAAGAATATTAAGTGAGGGTCCAGAAGTGTCTTTGCAAGGGTCTCCAACAGTATCGCCAACAATACTTGCTTTGTGAGCATCAGAGCCTTTTCCCCCAAGATTGCCAGCTTCAATATATTTCTTTGCATTATCCCATGCACCACCTGCATTATTAAGCATAACTGCCAGAGTAAATCCTGTAGTTAATCCACCTGCTAAAAGTCCCATAACTCCAGCTACTCCGAGGAATAATCCGACTAAAATAGGAACAATGATAGCCATCAGAGAAGGAAGAAGCATTTCGTGCTGAGCTGCTTTTGTAGAAATTAAAACACAGGATGCATAATTAGGCTTCCCGGTTCCATCCATAATACTTTTAATTTCTTTAAATTGACGACGAACCTCATCAACCATCTTACTTGCTGCACGCCCAACTGCTTTACTTGTCATTGAGCAGAACACAAAAGCTAACATAGCACCAAAGAAAATGCCAATAATGACTTTCGGATTCATAAGTGTGACATTATATGTGTCCATAAACCAATTTATGTCTGCATGTTCTATCATCTCTTTTGTAACATTTATCGTACCGATTGTAAAATGCCCTATATGGTCAATTATTCGGATTATTCCTATTTTTACCTCTTCAATATAAGCAGCTAATAATGCCATAGCAGTGAGTGCTGCGGAACCAATAGCAAAACCTTTTCCTGTTGCCGCAGTAGTATTGCCAAGAGAGTCAAGAGCATCAGTTCGTTTTCTAACTTCAGTGCCCAGTTTACTCATTTCTGCATTGCCACCAGCATTATCAGCAATAGGCCCATATGCATCTGTTGCTAGAGTTATTCCAAGTGTAGAAAGCATCCCAACTGCTGATATGCCAATGCCATATAATCCTGTGGAAATGTTGGTAAATCCTCCTGAAAAGCCAAAAGCAAGCAATATCCCCAAAGCAACCACAATCACAGGAATACCTACGGACTGCATACCAACAGCTAATCCATCTATTATCACTGTTGCTGGTCCGGTTAATGACTGTTTAGCAATTCCCTTTGTTGGTTTGTAATCCGCTGAAGTGTAATATTCAGTAGATTTTCCAATAATAGTTCCAGCGAGTAATCCGACAACTATTGAAAGCCACAATCCAATACCATTTAAAGGGATGTAGATTGTATCAGGCAAATTATGAAAAAGTAATTTAACTAAAATAAGTGAACCAATTAGAATTAAAGCAGAGCTTGTATTGATACCTTTATTAAGAGCTTTACATAATTGTTTTTGGGAAATTTCTTCTTTTGTTTTTACGATATAAATTCCAATTATAGAGGATAGAATACCCAGTCCAGCAGTTGCCATAGGTAAGATTACAGACCTGATTTGGAGTTTCGGAAAGTTCATAAAAGCCGCTGCTCCTAACACTGCTGCAGCCAGAATTGAGCCCAGATACGACTCAAATAGATCAGCCCCCATTCCAGCAACATCACCGACATTGTCACCAACATTATCAGCAATTGTAGCTGGATTTCTGGGGTCATCCTCAGGTATTCCAGCTTCAACCTTCCCAACAAGGTCTGCACCTACATCTGCGGCTTTTGTAAATATTCCACCACCAACACGAGCAAATAGTGCTTGCGCAGAAGCACCCATACCAAAGGTCAACATAATAACAGCTACCTCGTAGATATTTTTTACCGCAAATGGACTATTTATTTGAGCTGGCAAAATGATATAGTAAAGAAGAATAAACCAGATAGAGATATTTAGCAATCCCAAGCCAACCACAGTTAAGCCCATAACTGAACCACTGCGGAAAGCTATTCTTAACGCTGAATTAAGAGAAGTTCTAGCAGCTTGAGCAGTTCGGTTACTGGCATCCGTTGCAGTCATCATACCTAAGTATCCAGCTAAAGCACTAAAAAAACCACCTGTTAAAAATGCGAAAGGTGTCCATTTGCTCTGGACATGTAAGACAAATGCTAATATAAAGAAAAAGATAAAAGCAAATAAAAAAAACAATGCCACTACTTTGTATTGCCGTTTGATATATGCTTTTGCTCCCTCTTTTACATGAAAAGCAATCTCCTGCATAGTCTTATTGCCGGGGTCCTTTTTCTTCATATTGATAAAGAAAATATAGGCAAATACCAGTGCGAGAGCTGAACCAATTGGAGCTATGATAAAAAGAGTGTCAGCTAAACTCATATAAAATCTCCATAATATTTTATTGGGAAATTTTTTTTTTAAATTCTTCTTGTCAAGTTACAAACAACTTAAGTATTCTGAATTTAGCAAGAAAAAGAAAAACTTGACACACAAAATTTTGCAACCGTTTTCCGTTCTAACAAAGAATTTGAATTTCTATACTGGATTATAGTTTAGATTATATTTTATTTCTGGACAGAGAAAGGAAAGAAGATGATTGTTTCAAAGTCTGATTTAAATAAGTTCTTTGAAAATCTAATGAATGATTTTGATATTTTTATACCTTATGAAACAGAATTTGATAAAGATAATTTATCATATAGGAAATTTTCAGGAGATGCAAATTTTGTTATAAGTAAATATAGAACTGTTGACCCCATTAAAACATTATTTTATTTACCATCAGAGATGGTTGTCCCGCCATCAGCAAAAGAAAAAAAGCGAATTATTGTTGGAGTAAAGAATTGCGACCTTCTTGCATTAGAGGTTTTAGATGCGGCACTTTTAGAGGATAACTTTGTAGAACCAAATTACAAAATCTGGCGGGAAAATACATATATAATCAGTGCTGATTGCACGGACACTCTCCCAACTTGCCATTGTGTTCTTTTAGATAATAATCCCTATCCGACAAAGAAATCGGATGGCAAAAATATGTTTGACCTCAATATTAATCCTGTTGATGACAAATTTGTTATAACAGTTGGAACTCCAAAAGGGGAGAAATTATTAGAGTTAATGAAAAAATGCTGCACAATCTCAAAAGCAACTTCAGCTGATAGAGAGAAGATAGAAGCGCAACACGCAGAGATAAGAAAGAAGCTTGCAGATATAAATTCAGATTTTTCTCCAGACAGAAAATACAATGTCATTTCTGAAAGCTACGACGAGACAACATGGAAAGAGCTTTCAACAGAATGCGTTGAATGTGGCGGATGCACAAATATTTGTCCTACTTGCTATTGTATCATTCTTAATGATGAGAGTGAGAAGGACTGTTTTAGAAAAATCCGAACCTGGGATTCCTGTCAGCTATCAGGATATGCAAGAGTAGCAGGAGGTGCAAGTCCAAGAGCAAAATTATGGGAACGATTCAGAAACCGTTATCAGTGTAAATTTGTTATTATGAAGGAAAATTTTTCAAAATTAGGATGCACAGGCTGTGGAAGATGTATATCTACCTGCCCGGCTGGAATTGACTTGCGTGAAGTTATACAAAGTTTACAGGAGGTTTAATTGGCTAATCCCTATGAAGTCTTAAAAGCCGATGTGCTGGATGTGATAACAGAATCTCCCACCATCAAAACTTTTCGTATCAAACCAGAAAAACAATTTGAGTTTGAAACTGGTCAATTTGTTGAACTTACAGTACCTGGTATTGGTGAAGCTCCGTTCACACCTTCCTCTTCACATTATGAAAAAGAAGAAATGGATATTACAATTATGAAAGTAGGGTTTGTTACTGAAGCTGTTCATAGAGTTAAAAGAGGCGATGTGCTGGGTATAAGAGGACCCTACGGGAAAGGCTACCCATTAGATAAATTTAAAGGAAAGGATATTCTAATTTTAGGTGGAGGAGTCGGCTTGGCTCCGTTACGCTGTTTACTACTTACATTGATTCATGATATTGACGATTATAAGAGCATTACTGTCTGCTTTGGTGCTCGCTCTCCAGAAGATATGATATACAAAGACCAATTTGATGATTGGCGAAAATATGATAAGATTCATCTGCTACGCTCTGTTGATAAAATCCCAGAAGGTCAGCATTGGAACGAGAAAGTTGGGGTGGTTACTGTTCTAATGGATGATATCAAAATAGATACTAAAGATGCTGTTGCTGTTGTTTGCGGACCTCCTATTATGATGAAATTTGGGACCTTTGCTCTTGTTGATAAAGGCTTTAAAGACGAAAATATTTATCTCTCTATGGAAAAGAAGATGTATTGTGGATTTGGCCAATGCAGACATTGTGTGATGGGTAAGTATTATGCCTGCAAGGACGGTCCTGTGTTCTCTTACGATATGATAAAAAATGAAGAGAAAATCTGGGAATAATTATTTTCTTGAAAGGATTTTGTAAATGTTAGAGAAGGATGTTGAAAATAAGTGTTGGGTAAAAAACTTTTTATATCTCTTTTTCTTTTTGATAATTATTTGGCTTGCCCTTACTTCAACTTTTCAATGGCAAGAACTTAGTGTTGGCATTTTCATCAGTTTTATTCTTGCTTTATTTTTAAATAAAAACTATCTTGAATTGGGACTTCCCCCTCTGAGTATTAAGAGAATCGCATTTTCAATTGTCTATTTTATTGTTCTTTTTATTGAGATAATTAAGGCTAACTTTGATGTGGCTTACAGGGTAATTCATCCAAAGAT
>CAYNOU010000069.1:0-12612 GCA_964398885.1 uncultured Candidatus Cloacimonadota bacterium
TTAAAAAAAGTCAATGAAAATATAACCAAAAAAATAAAACTTATATGTAGGAGAATAGATGAATGAACTTTTAATATTCAAAGTGCATTCAATATAAGTATTGTGCCATTTCAATGGAAGCGATCTTAGTGTTATATTACTTACAAATAATGTTGATATTACATTAACCAAAAGAGGAAAAATAATAATGAAACTAATTAAATCTATTATTTTATTGTTCTTCTTTATAGTGATACTGGTAATACCCGCCAAGGCGTCGTATAGTCAGAAATTTATAGAAGCAAAATTTACTGAAAATCCACCCAAAATTGATGGTATTTTGAACGACTCGTGTTGGAAAGAGGCGCCAAAGGTAGAAGATTTTGTTCAAAGAGAACCAGACATAGGTCAAAAAGCTACGGAAAGGACAATTGTATATTGCTTGTATGATAGAAGCACTCTTTATTTTGGTTTCAAAATGATGGATGCAAAACCAGAAAAGATAGTGGCTGAACAAATAAGAAGGGATAGCGATCTTACTCTGGATGATTTTATAATGGTTATGTTAGATACATATAATGATGATCTTAGTGGTTATTATTTCGCTGTAAATCCTATTAACACTCAACTTGATGGTCAAATCCGGGAACAAGCTAATATTGGAAAAGAATGGGATGGAGATTGGAAAAGTAAAACCAGAACAACAGATGAGGGATGGGTAGCGGAACTTGCCATCCCATTCAATATACTTAAATTCTCTAAAGAGAATAAGACATGGGGTATCAACTTTTATCGCCTTCAAAAGAGGAAAGAAGAATACAGCTACTGGGCAAATACCGGGGTAAGCCCATATCGCGTATCATTTTTTGGCGATTTGAGAGGACTCAAAGAGATAAAACAGAAAATCCGCTTACATATTTTACCTTATTCCACCGTCAGATATGAAAAGCACTCCTCATCAGAAAAATATTCAAAAATCTCTAAAACAGGTGTTGATATTAACTATAAAATAACACCAGATATTTCAACTACTCTTACCTACGAACCCGATTTTTGTCAGGTAGAACCAGACGAAGTGCAGATTAACTTATCCAAAGAAACGGAATTATGCTTGCCTGAAAAACGCCCGTTCTTCCTTGAAGACTTTGGATTATTCGACACTGACATTCCTGTTTTCTATTCTAGAAGAATATCTGATATCGATTACGGAGTAAAGACGAGCGGTAAAATGAGCCACTTAGGTGTTGATGGAGGTGCATTCTATATACGATCTCCACAAAGCACCAATTACTGGGGACTAAGATTGAAAAAGTACGCATTTCGTCGTTCACACAGTATTGGCATTATAGGTGTCGGGAAGGAAGAAAGTAATAATAACTATGATCGAGCTTTCGGATTGGATATACATATACATTTAGGAAAGAGCTTTGGCATGAGAGGAAATATGGCTACAAATTTTGCTTCAGATCTTTCTAGGAGTAATAATGCCTACGAAACCTGGATTCAGTTTAAAACTTCTTATCATAAGAGCTTAAAAATCATCTTTTCCGGTAGCTATCGGGACTATGAAAAATCCTTCAGGCCAGAGGTTGGCTATATCTCTCGCAATGATATCAAAGGTCCAAACGGAACCCTTGCTATATACTTTTTCCCCCCAAAATGGGGACTTTATAGAATAGATTTTATTGAATTCCTGCAGGGGTTGAAAGACCATGATGGGCACAAAGTACTCTATGGACCAAGAGAAACCTTCCAAATTCTGTTCAAAAATGGATTGGGCTTCAGCTATTATGATAATCGTTTCGGACATCGCTATGGAGATGATTACTACCCTAATGCCATAAAAGCTGTAGATTTATTGTATGCTCCGACTAAATTGAATTCTTTTGACATAGGTTATATGTGGGGTAAATATTATGGATCAAATATGAAATATCCATATATTATGGTTTCATCTCAAGTGTTTAATGCACTGGTCCTTGGTCTCAGCATTGATTATCAATACATTGAATATCCAGGTATTATCGAGAAGTATTGGATAAATACCTTGGAACTCGATTGCAAATTAACTTCTAAACTATCTTGTCGGGCTTTTATCCAATCATTCGAACAGAAACAACCTGGTGAGCGAACTGAGCAAACAAATAGAAAAATTAATCTAAATTTTCTTGTGAAATATGACATTTCAGCGGGCAGTCATCTTTATTTTGTATGGAACGAAGGACATGGATTTGTAGACAAATCATACTTGCAATTACCTCTCCAGAATCGCACAATCTTTTTAAAATTTGTCTATGATTTTGGTATAAAGGGTTAGTAATAAGATGCACAATTAATCATTTCACCAAATTTTGATCCTAACCTCTTATTCTTAGTAAAATAGAAAATTCATAAAGTGCTTCATAATCAATATATAGATGTTTTTCACTTCGCTCAAACTTGTTCTGAGGAACGAAGGAATGACCTATTAAAGGATACTTCATTATTTAGCAGATCTCTTAAAGATTAGTATAGAAAGGAGAAATCAGTGAAATATCGTAAGAATTATTTTATATTTATCCTTATATTTTTGCTGGTAATAACATTTGGTAATACCTTAGCAGAGGAAATTACCAAATGCATACTGAATAACGGTATTACAGTTCTGGTAAAAGAAGAACACTTAGTTTCTCTTGTTTCCTTGGAAGTTCTGGTAAGGTGTGGCCCAGTGTATGAAACTGATGATGTGGCAGGAATTTCCCATTTTATTGAACATATAATATATAGAAATATTGATAATACAAAAATCAAAGAACTTGGAGGAGAGATAGATGCTATCACAGAATATGGAAATACTCATTATGGAATTACATTACCAGCCATCTACTTTAGCACTGCTGTCGATATTATATACAAAGCCATTATTTCCCCATCTTTTGACGAAGAAAAACTGGAGTCGGAAAGAGATGTTGTTATCGAAGAACTCCGATTAACTAATGATAATCCATTTGAATTTTCTTCTCAACATCTTATGAAAACAGCCTTTAAAAAACATCCATATAGACGCCCCATTGGTGGATATGAAACAGTAGTGCGTTTCCTCAAAAAAAGAGATATTGAAAAATATTACAGAAAATACTATACCCCCAAAAGGATGATTATAACTGTAATTGGGAATATTGATAAAAATAAGGCTATTTCTAAAATTGAAAAGGTTTTTTCCGATTTTAAAAGAAATGATTTTCCAGAAAGCTCCCAGGAAAAAGAACCTGAACAACAACAATTTCGGTATAGCTTAATAAAAGGGGAAATTGATGAAACTTATATGCAAATGGGATTTCATATTCCTCATAATACTCATAAAGATATATATCCACTAAAAATCCTGGCTTACTTAGTAGGGGGAGGGAAGAGTTCACGATTTTACCGAGAGTTAAAAGAAAACCTATTTCTAATTACTTCAATACATACTAAAATCTTTTCGGATAAAGATTCAGGATTATTCATTATCAATACTACGCTCAATTCTAAAAATATTGAAGATGCACAAATTGCTATCTTACGAGAGATAGAAAAATTAAAACAATTTTCTATCACTAACAGAGAACTAGAAAAGGCTAGAAGAACTTTGAAGGCTAGTTATCTATTCTGTCAGGAAAAAATTGAGAAATCTACAACTACTCTTGGATATTTCGAATATCTGGATGACTACACTCTGGCTGAGAAATATTATAGTAACCTTTACAACGTTTCAAAAGTTGACATAAAAGAAGTAGCAAAAAAATATCTAAATTTATCGAATTGTAGTCTTATAATATATGCACCTGAAATGGATGTAATTCCTCAAGAAAAATTTGAGCCAAATCAACTCAAAAACCTTCTCAAAGAAAAAGTAGATAATGAAATCAAGATCATAATCAATGAGAAAGTAAAAAGACCACAATCTATAACTAAAAAGATGTTAAAAAATGGTATTACAATATTGGTTATGGAAAATCATATCCTCCCTATAATTTCCATTGCTGTTTACTTGAAAGGTGGCATATTATATGAAAATGAGAAGAATAATGGTATCACAAATCTTCTCCAGAGAATTATGATAAGAGGAACAAGGAAAAGAACAGCAAAAGAGATTGCTGCTGAAATAGAGTCTTTGGGAACTCGGATACATCCTTTTACCGGTAAAGATACATTTGGTTATTTTATAGAAATGCTAAGTGAAGATTTCGACAGAGTAATAGATCTTCTCACGGATATAATTAAAAACCCATCCTTTAACATTAATCAAATTAAGAGTGAGAAAAAATATATCCACACATATATCAGAATGAAAAGAAATAGATTAAGAAATTACACAATAGCTACCCTTGATAGTCTTATTTACTATGGACATCCATACCGAATGTCTATTTTAGGTACACCAAAAAGTATTTCTGGTCTAACCACCGCTGAGCTAGAACAATGGTATGGAATTTTCTACGTACCAAACAATATGGTTATAGCTATAGTTGGCGATGTCCAGACTGATGAAGTTTTCATGAAAGTGAAAAGAAATCTTGGAGATCTAAAATCTCGCTCGAATCCTTTCCTCAACACATCTCAAATGGAAGCATTAAAACCTCTAAGAAAAATAGAGGAGCAGAGAAAAAAAAATACCGAGACTTTAGCAATTGGTTTTCCTGGACCACCCATTACAAATAAAGATGACTACTATCCCATGGAAGTTCTGCAAACAAGTTTTAATCTATCCAAAATATTGAGGGAAAAAAGAGGACTTTCCTATGAATATTTTTCTCTTCTTGATGCCAATACCCATAAGGGCAGTTTTAAAATATACGTCCGAGCAAGCCCTGGTAAGATAGAGGAGGTAAAAGCGATCCTACTAAGGGAATTACAAAACATAGAAAATAATGGTATCACGGAGGGCGAACTTGATATTACGAAAAGAGAACTTATTGGAGAGTACCAAATGAAGTTAGAAAGAAGATTAACACAGGCTAAGCTATATGCTTATAATGAGATAATAGGATTAGGATACCAAGAAATAGAACAATATCCAAAAATGATAAAAAAAGTGACCCAAAATGACATTAAAAGAGTACTAAAAAAATACTTTAACTTTGAAGACTATTTTTCAGTTATTATTAAAGTTTCTCCATCAGAGTAACATTTGAAAAATAACTGTATACATACAAGAATAAACCTTAGCCATAGCATCTTACAGTGTGGCATAAGTTTATTGGTTTCAAGCACTTCCCACTATTTCAGGACGCCACATTATTTTTAAGAAAAAGGAAAAATAAATTGTCTAACCAAAACCAAATTTTTATCAAACAGAAAGATACCTACATAAAACTAAGTAAATCTATTGAATCAGCTAACAAGCAAAAGATAGAAAAAGTGCATAAACAGGTAGTATCTTCTGGAATGAAGATTTATAGTAAAGGGGATAAAATTCAAAATCGTTATGAGGTATTTTTTAGGAAACAGGGTAATTTAGGGATAGTGTATTTATGTTATGACCATAAGTTTAAAGATTCAGTAGCCATAAAGACCATTCTGCCTAAATATCTTAATGATCAGCAAGCCAAAGAGGATTTTAAAAAAGAAGCTTTAATCTGGGTTAATCTGGATAGCCATTACAATATTGTTACTGCAAAATATGTTCAAGAAATTGACTGCATGCCAGCTATATTTATGGAACTAATAGTTGGGGATGAGAACTATGGAAGTGATTTAGCAGGATATATAGGAAGATACAGGTTTAGTACAGAGGAAGCCATAAAATTATCAATACAGTTTTGTAATGGGATGATCTATGCAGAAAAAAAGTTTAAAGAAATTGGCAAGGTATTTGTGCATAGAGATATAAAACCTCAGAATATTATGATAACTAGAGATAGGGTGCTCAAAATAACTGATTTTGGCTTGGTAAAAATAAAGGTAGGGGATAAGAAATGGTGCGGCACCCCAGGATATATGTCACCTGAACAGTATGAAGGAAAAGAGGTAGATACAAGAGCAGATATTTATAGTTTTGGTTGTGTTTTGTATGAAATCTTTTGTAACGGTAAAAAACCTTATGAGTTAATAGAGGAGAAAGAATTGGAAAATGTACATTCTGAATTTCTTGGAAGATTTTTACAGCGAAAGCATCTTAAGGAGAAGATGATTGATCCTGCCCCCTTTCTCCCGGAAAGCAAAGTAAAAACCAAGATAAGGAATATCATCGTAAAGTGCTTGGAAAAGGAGAAGGAGAAAAGGTTCAAAGATTTTGTTGAATTAAGAGAGATATTAGAAAAATTGTATTATAGATTAACAGGTAAAAGGGTCCCTGGTAATGAAGATAAAGAACTGGAAACTTATGAGTGGGTAGATAAGGGTGTCTCTTTATATAACTTAGGCAGTTATGAAGAAGCGGGAGAGAACTATAATAAGGCTTTGAAGGTTGTCCTTGAAAATGCAGATGCATGGAATAGCGAGGGGGTTGTTTTAAATAGGTTAGGGAGGTATGAAGACGCGATTGAGCGTTTTGACAAGGCTTTGAAAATTAATCCACAAAAAACAGATGCATGGAACAACAAGGGGATTGCTTTAAATAAGTTAGGTAGATATGGAGAAGCGATTGAATGTTTTGATAAAGCTTTGAAAATCGATCCTGAATATACGAGGGCATGGAACGCCAAGGGGGTTGCTTTATATAATTTAGGTATGCATGAAAAAGCGATTGAATGTTTTGATAAGGCTTTGAAAATTGATCCTGAATATACGAGGGTATGGAACGCCAAAGGGATTGCTTTATATAAACTAGGTAAGGATGAAAAAGCGATTGAGTGTTTTGATAATGCTTTGGGAATCGACATCGAAGATACGATAGCTTGGTATAACAAAGGGGGGACTTTATATAATTTAGGCAATAAAATAGAAGGGATTAAATGTATTAAAAAAGCAGCTAATTTGGGATATCCTCTGGCAGTTACAGCATTAAAACAATTAGGAGGAGGGATATAGAGGAATTTCGCCTCTCCGCGAAGCGGATCCGCCCTGTGTAAAACCAACAAAATGTAAAGCCTGTAAGAAAATGCAAATGAGATATGAATTTATTCAAAACCAGCAAACTCAGAATATATGAAAAAACATACTCTTACTGGCAAAAAGGAGTTAAATTATGGCAATGTCCAATAAGTTATACGAAGTTGAAATTTTAGATAAAGAATATTCAAAAGAAGCTGTTGTTGATAAATTGCGAAAATATAAAAGCTATAATGAGCTTAAGGATTTTATTAGAAAAGACATCTTTACAATTTCTTTCCTTAAACCACCTTTTGGTAGATTAGGTTCAGAACATATATTGAAATGCTTTGAAATCGCAAATTATTTTTCTTCTCTTGAATTTATTCCTGATATTTTAGAACTAAGACAAACATTTTCTAAGCTTATACCAAATAAAACATTTTCAAATAAAATAGAGTTATTTAATGAAGAAGAATTCTATCGTAATAGATTTGCAAATATCAAAATGACAGATAAAGAATTATCAAACATTAAGACCAAGTTTAGTTTAGAAAATTTTTGCACATTTGACATTATAGCTGAAAAAACAATCATGCTTTATAATTCATTGGATGGAATTAAAACTACAAATTCCTGTACAGGTCATAAATATGCTTTAAGGTTCTTTTCTGTTTCTAATTTATCTTTACAAATAGACAAAAAAATTGTCGATATAAAAAAGTTAAAAAGAAGATTTAGAATGGTATTTTATAATTACGATAAGAATATTTTTAAATTCAGTATTATGGGTGAAGATAGAATTAATATTAATTTCTTTTATATACCGCCTAAAAATTGGACAGAAAAAAACAAAAAGATACCAGTAATGAAACTATGTGAAAAAATTCTTAATATGCTTATTTCTACTTTTAATTATAAACCAAGCTATGATTGCACTAACAAAAAATTTCGTAATTCCGATGTCCAGACAATTGAAAAAGTTAGAAAGATGTTATGGAAATTTACTAATATATTAAATGAAAACTTAGATTTATCTGATGAAGATGATGAAAAATTTTGGGAAATTCACCGACCAAGATGCTTAGTATTTGAAAGAGAATACCAAGAATATTATAAATCAGAAATGTCAATAGATATAATTAAGAAGTTTTGGAAGAGATTAGAATATTTAGGTAATAGATTAAGAAAGAATCCTGAACTTTTTAAAAAGTTTTGATAAAATTTATGATTGCATTCTTTAATTAGTACAGCTTTTTTAATAAATTATTTATCCGAGTCAAATAAATGAGATCTAATCCTATCCTTAAATTCCTCATCCCATATTTCAAAAAGCATACCGCCAGCTTGATAGTTGGTGGTATTTCTATATTTCTGCTTTCTATCCTTATTTTACCCACACCACTCATCACTCGTCATATTATAGACAACACTTTGCCAGAAAAAAATATACACCAGTTGGTATTTCTTATTTTGGTTGTTCTGGGTTTGCTAATCTTTATGAAAGCAGTTGGCTATTTTCAAGGACTTCTCTTTTACAAAATCAATACAAAAGTAATTTTAAGCATCAGATTGGATTTGCTGGAAAAAATAAATAAACTTCCACTCAAAATCAGTAAGAGATATGGCACAGGTTACCTCATATCCCGCATAAATGACGATACAGACAGGATACGGACCCTCTTTGCTGATACTTTTATTATGATAATAAAGGATGTTCTTACTTTTTTAGTTGGGGCAGTGGTAATTTTCTTTATCCACTGGAAACTGGCACTGATCTCTGTGGCTATTTTACCATTTTTTGTTATGGCAACAATTTATTTCAGTAAAATTATCCGAAAATTATCAAAAATATTTTATGAGGATAATGCACAAGCAACCAGGCAATTAGAAGAATCACTTAATATGCTGGAGTTGAGCAAGGTTTTCCTGAAATATAAATACAATCTTTTACGGTATTTCAAAAGAGCAAAGCGGGCATTTCGTTCTAATATAAAACTTGGCAAGGTCTCTTTTCTTAATAACACAGTAACTGGCTTTTTGGGTGGAATTGCCCCGATTGTTATTATTGGTTATGGTGGTTATGAGATAATACAGGGAAGGCTTACACTTGGTTATCTTATCGCATTCAATTCTTTCGTGGGGTATCTGTTTGGTCCTACCAGTCGGTTAATCAATGTTAATATTCAGATTCAGAAAGCACTAATGGCATTAGAACGCGTAAGAGAGATATTTGATTTGCCGGAAGAAAGAGAAGATAAAAAAATTGTTTTACCAGAGAGGATCAAGCAATTGGCATTTGAGAATGTTCATTTTTCTTATGAGAAAAGAGTTGCCACAGAGGCACCCCGATACGGTCATTCTTCCCTACGGGGTAGGCAAAGATACAGAGAAGAAGATATTAATGTAATAAAATTTGAAAATCTTAAGGATAAAAATCTTATTACAGATAAAATTGTAGAAGAAGAAATATTAAAAGGAATAAGTTTCACAGCAAGAAATGGTGAGAAGATAGGTATTGTGGGCAGTTCTGGTGGTGGCAAGACAACCCTGCTTCGGCTTCTTGCAGGTTTATATGGAATAGATGAAGGTAAAATCCTATTAAATGGGAGAAGTTTAACAACATCAGAATTGATAGCTTTACGAAGACAGGTAGCCATTGTTGAGCAAGAACCATACTTATTTAATGATACAATTTACAATAATATAAGATTTGGTAATGGAAGAGCGAGTGAGGAAGAGATTTATTCAGCAGCAAAGCAAGCTTATGCAGATGAGTTTATCAAACAATTACCAAATGGATATAAAACGATTGTTGGAGAAAAAGGTGCGAATTTATCAGCTGGTCAGAAACAGAGGATTGCAATTGCTCGCGCATTAATAAAAAAGCCAAAGATATTGGTTTTAGATGAAGCAACCTCCAATATAGATTCAATTAGTGAGACTTACATTAACAAGACCATCTTCTCACTACCAGAAAATATGATTGTATTTATTATTGCTCATCGTTTATATACTGTAAAGCAGTGTGATAGGATATTTGTATTGGAAAAAGGAGAGATAGTAGAGGAAGGAACACATCAAGATTTATTGAAAATGAATGGATATTATAAGAGATTTCATAAGGTGTATGTGGAATGAACTGATTACTAATTTACCAATTTACAAATTTACGAGTTAACTAATTTACAAGTTTACCATTTCAACGGTTTTTCAATGCTATAGGACAACACTGCCTTTTGGAACATCCTTTTCTGGAACTAAGAGTGATAAATTATCACCATCTATTGCAGCCAGAAGCATTGCTTCTGATTTTTCACCTTTAATAACAGTTGGCTTGAGATTGTTCACTATCAGGATTTTTTTGCCAATTAAGTTTTCAGCCGAATAATGCTTTGCAATGCCAGCTACAATTTGTTTGATGTCATCTCCCATTGAGATTTTCAACTTCAGAAGTTTATCTGTATTTTTGACCTTTTCAGCTGATACAATCTCAGCAATTCGCAAGTCTAATTTTTGGAAAGTTTCAAAATCTATGGTTTCTTTGTTTTTTTCTTCAGGCATATAGATTCCTTTCAATTTTTTTATTTGTTTTTCTATTATATGGTCAGAAATTTTTTCAAATAGCGTTTCTATTTTTTCAATTTTTATAGGGTTAATCTGTTTTTCAGAAAGTCCGTCCCAGCCATACTCTAAAATAGGTTCGTCAAAGCTCAACATATTCCATAGTTTTTCTGCTGATGATGGAATAATTGGATAAATTAATATTGCTAAGTTTCGAATAATTTCACCACACACAAACATAGTTTCAGCAGTAGCTTCTGAATTTGATTTTATTGTTGCCCAGGGAGCTGCTTTATCAAAATATTGATTACCAAGCCGTGCCAAATCTATAATTGATTTGCAGGCTTTTCTCACTTTGAAAGTTTGATAAAGCTGTTTTACTTCTTCTCTTATATTAGAGATCTTTCTTAATATTTTCTCACTCGCAGATGATAGATTTTTGAGGACAGGAATTTCGTGATTAAAATAGTTGTCAGAAAATTTCAGCACGCGATTTACAAAATTTCCAAGAGTATTTGCTAAGTCCGTATTATATTTTTCCTGAAATTCTTTCCATACAAAATCACAGTCTTTGTTTTCAGGAGCATTCGCAGCCAGATAATACCGCAAAGGGTCGGCAGGGAAATCTTCTAAATATTCATTAATCCACACAGCCCAGTTTTTGCTTGTGGAGATTTTCCTTCCTTCCAAATTAAGATATTCATTTGCTGGCACATCATAAGGTAAGATATAATCATCATCCTGACCCATCAGAACAGCGGGCCAGATTATTGTATGAAAAGGGATATTGTCCTTACCGATAAAATGAATTAGTTTTCTTTCTTTATCAAACCAGTAATCTTTCCACTTTTCAGGCTGTCCAATCTTTTCTGCCCATTCAATAGTAGATGAAATGTATCCGATTGGAGCTTCAAACCAGACATAAATTACCTTCCCTTTAGCATTTTCAAGAGGAACTGGAACACCCCAATCCAGGTCCCGTGTAATTGCTCTTTCTTTTAAGCCCGATTTTAGCCAGCCAATGATGAACCTTTTCACATTATCTTTCCACTCAGTTTTTGATTTAATCCATTTTTCAAGTTTATTTGAAAATTTTGGCAGGTTCAAAAACCAGTTTGTTGTTTCTTTAATAATTGGTGTATGACCACAAGTTATACAAACAGGATTTATCAATTGTATAGCATCAATCAGTTTTCCACAGGCATCGCACTGGTCACCACGAGCTTCAGTGGAATGACAAAACGGACATTCACCTTCAACATATCTATCTGGCAGAAAACGCTTACAATGAGGACAATAAAGCTGTTTGTTTGTATGTGTGGTTATATAACCATTTTTTAATAGACTGGTAAAGAACTGCTGAGAAATTTTATAATGGACGGGACGAGCAGTTCCCGAAAAATTATCAAAACAGAAATTAAGCCCTTCAAAAACCGATTTGATTCTTCTATGGTATTTATCTACAATTTTTCTGGGCGGAACATTTTTCTGGTCTGCTTTTATGGAAATTGGTGTGCCGTGTTCATCTGTCCCACAGATATAAATTACATCATTGCCAAGCAATTTTTGAAACCTTACAAATATATCTGCAGGCAGATATGCACCTGCAAGATGCCCGATATGCAAATCTCCGTTTGCATACGGAAGTGCACTGGTTACCAAGTATTTTTCTTTTGCCATTTTTCCTCTTATGATTTTAGCCACCTGCCTTCGTTAAAACTACGGCAAGGCAAGCAGATTTTCACAGATTCACCCTGTGTAATATAAAACGCTTGGGAGGTGTAATAAAAAACGCCTCGCTATTACACCCCCCGAGCTATTACACGGGGTAAACACTGATTAATATATTTTATATTTAATGCGTAGATAGAAATTGGGTTGAATGCGTTTGTGTCAATTTTTTTGAGTGAAGAGAATAAATACTTTACAATTATAATATAGTTATATTATTTCCTTTTTGATTTTTATTGAAGAATTAGATTTTTTTAGTTATTTCCAGAATAGTTGTATTTATTGCTTCATACCAATCTATGTAGTCACCAAGTTTCATTTCAACCATTTTTAATTCTTCATCTGAAA
>CAYNOU010000070.1:0-12343 GCA_964398885.1 uncultured Candidatus Cloacimonadota bacterium
CTTTCTACATAATGAAAATCTGGATTTCTTTTACTGTGCAAAAGATTTTAAAGATAATAACGAAAAAATGAGAAGTTTTGTAAAAGTTTTGATTAATAGAGAAATTAATGAATCTAAGAAATTAGAAAAAGTACATTTTGAAAATAAGAAATATGATACATTCAGTACTAAAATGGAGTTAAAATATGGAAGAGATTTCAATAGATAAAATTATTACTGATGAAAAAAAGATAAAATCTAATTCAGAAGAATTAAAAAAAGATTATCATTTAAGTTATAAAGAGTTTATAAAGTATTTTTCAAACCTAAAAAAAATAACAAAGCATAATTACATAATTGGAATAAATTTTACTTATGGCTGGATGCCTACAATTTTCCATTTCAAAAATTGTGTTTCAAAAAATAAGATAGATGAAATCGTTAAAATACTTAATAATGTAAAAGACGGAATAACTATATCAAAACAAGATATTGAATACTTAGTTAAAGTTAATAATAATTCTTTAGTTGGTACATCAAAATTACTACATTTTATTAATCCAAATAATTACATAATTTTGGATAGCAGAGTATATTATTATGTTAACAATGGGAAGGTAAATTATTATCAGTTAAATAAAGTTGAGAATTATCTACAATTCCTTAATAATTGTAAACAAATAATAAACGATAATAGATTTAAAGAAGTATATGAATCTATGATTAAGAAGGTTGGCTATAAAATTTCTTCATATCGTGCATTAGAATTAATTATGTTTATTAATTCAAAACTAAATAAATAATAAGGCAGCCATGAAGATAAAAAAAATATGCCAAGACCTTTTAGAAATGGCTAAAAATATCTATTCTGAACTTGGAGGAGGATTTAACGAAACTGTAAATCAAAATGCTCTGGCAATAGAATTAAGGGAAAATAAAATTAATTATCTCAAAGAGGTAAATATTGAAATTTTCTATAAAGGTAATTCAATTGGAACTGACCGTCCCGATTTCGTTTTATTGGCTTCAAAAAAGAAAGATTGGAATTTAACAGAACCAATTGTTCTTGAAACGAAGGTTTCTTCAAAACTTACTAATGACAATCGGCAGCAGTTGAAGAGTTATCTAAAATCATTTCCTCATAATAAAAATTCTTTACTAAAAAGCATTAATAAGGGAATACTTTTAAATTTCTTAAAAACTGAAGATTTTAAGAATAAAGATGAAGAAAGTGAGAAACCAAAAATTGAAATAGAATTTTGGAGTTATGTCAGGGATAGTAATGAAATGGAGATAAAATTCAAATTACCAAATTCTGATGATTAGAATATTTTTTTAAAATGTAATAAAATATTTATTTCGATTAACTTAATACACCTTTACAAATATCTCTCCGAGCAAGTTATCTTACAAGCGGGAACTTGCATTAAGTATAGTGACCCCTACGATTTTTCCTTTTTCATATCTAACAATTATATCATCGTCAGTAAGTTCAGAATCATCAGCATGGCTTGGCTTTTTGAAGTTAATATACAAAACATCAGCTCCTTTATCGTATGTTGTCCAAATCCTTGAATATGGTATATTTAAAACCTGTGGTACAAAGCTCAATATATTTTTTACCTTTATTTCTTCCATATTATCTTCCTTCTTTCAAGTTGTTTTTTTCGTCTTGTTAAAAATGCAGTAATAACAAATCCATCTTCCTTATTTAACTCACGATATATAACAACTAAATACTTTCCGTTTTCAATTTCTCTTAATGCTATACATTCTCCTGCGTTACCTTCATATATTATCTCAGGCTCCTCCACTGTTTCAAGAACATCAAAATAATATCCTGCCATCTCTGAATGCTCTTCAGTAATATGGAACCATCTTTCCTCGGTTAATCTTATAGGTATATTTTTTATTGATTTTACAACTTCCATACTTTATCCATTTTATATTAATACACCTTCACAAATATCTCTTTTCTCAAATCCTGAAGCCATTTTTCAAGAGCATTTTGTCGTTTCTGCTCTAATGCTAGATTTTCTATCTGCTGAGAAATCTCATCATATTCATAAGGTCTTGGTTCAACATATCCAAAATTTTTGAAA
Organism: uncultured Candidatus Cloacimonadota bacterium; assembly: GCA_964398885.1. Lineage (GTDB taxonomy): Bacteria > Cloacimonadota > Cloacimonadia > JGIOTU-2 > JGIOTU-2 > JAGMCF01. The sequence goes on from CAYNOU010000070.1 coordinate 2,082, forward strand.
ATATAATAACCACCATCAATTTCAACAACTTCTGAATATTCATTCTCTTTTAGGGCTTTTATCACATCTCCAAAAGAAGGTATCTTTTCTAACTGACTAACTGGATATTCCTGAATGATTTTAAATTTTTTCCCAACCCCTGTGGTATCTGAATATTGTTCTGCAAGTTTGATAAAATCAGCACCATTTTTCAGCTTTTTATAAATATCATTAATTTTCTGTTTTGCTTCTATCGTATCCTGCTTAGTTGCTTCCGCTCTAATCAAAATATGATGAGCATGCACTTCACCATCCCGTTTGTCATCAACACGAATTAGGTGGTAGCCGAATTCAGTTTCTACTGGGTCATTAATCTCCCCGATACTTAAAGAAAATGCTGACTCTTCAAAAGGTTTAACCATATCTCCGCGAGCAAAGTATCCCAAATCTCCTCCATTATCAGCAGTGGGACATTCGGAATATTTTTTTGCCAGCTCTTCAAAATCACCGTTCATATCTAACTGTGATTTAATATCTTGAATCTTTTTTAATGCTTCGTCTAAACCCTTCTGGCTTACCTTTGGTTTGATAATAATCTGACCAATTTTTACCATTTCTGGACGAAGAGGAAGACTATCAATATGTGTCTGATAAAAATTTCTTTTTTCATATTCTGAAATAGAGATTTTAGAGTAAACCGCTTGATTTAAAATTGTTTCTTTTACAATCTGTTTAGAAATCTCTTCTCTATATTGTTCCTTTAGTTTTTCCAATGTCAAACCTTCATTTTGTAAAGCTAAAAAGAACTGTTCGGGTGAACTAAATTGTGCCTGAAGGTTATTAATAACCTGTTCTAATCGCATCTTAATTTCTGCATCTTGAGCAACGATTCCTTCTTGTTTTGCCTTTTCTAAAATCAGCTTTTCGCCAATTAGCATTTGCAGGACATCATCTTCCGTTATGTTAGAAGGTTGTTGAGATGCGGACATCCATTGCTCATAGAATCCTTTCACCTCTGATTTGAGAATAGTCTCATTTCCTACAACTGCGGCAATCTCATCCACTTCTTCGGCTAATAAAGTGGTGCATAAAAGCACTATTAAAAGTGCAATATAGATTTTTTTCATCTTTCTCCTTTTAGTTTGGTTGAACTGGTTAAACTGGTTGAACTGGTTGAATTTGTTGAACTGTTTCAACTGATTTTTAACCGATTCAACTGATTTAACCGATTCAACTAGTTGAACCTGGTTTACTATTCATACAATTCTTAATATAATTAATGTATGCATTAAGTTGTTTTACAAAAGGGATTAAAAAATTTTCAATATTATCTTTTTCTTTCCCAATTATTAAATTTCTTGTATATGCTTTTCTTAACCAATCTTTTGTTTCTTCAAATGATCCCCTTGAGTAATAGCAAAATTTAAGATTTTCCTTATAATGAAACCGTCCATATCCCTCTGCAATATTTGCTGAGATTGAATCTGCTGCTTGTACTAACTGAATTCCAACTGTTCTTTTAGAAAAACTGTCCCATCCTTTGCATATTTCCCATATAAGATTGGAAAAGTTTAATGCTTCTACATATACTTTCAAATCTCGTATGTCTTCCATAATACCTCCGATCTGGTTGAAATAGTTGAACTGACTGATTCAACTGATTCAACCGATTTAACTGATTCAACCGATTCAACCGATTCAACTAAAATATCTTTGCTTTATACTTTATTTTTAGACTATCTAAGGCATTATCCAAAAAAGTCTTTCTTTTATTTTCAATTAATATAGTTTTCAATGAATCTTTAATGTTTTGAAATGGAAAGGGAACATTCTTTTTTTCTATATCTAACAATTGAACAATATTTAATTCTCCCTTATCCTTGATAATCCGAATATTCCATTTTTCCATACCCGAAAGGAAATTCCAAAATTTTTCATTGATATCTTCTTTCCCTACAAACCTTACAACATAATCTTTGCCAAGATTCTTCGCTACAGTATAGAATGCCTCACCGCCGTTAAATAATTTTATTGCAGAATCAGCAATAGTCCAGCTTTCTACAATAAATTTTTGAATTTTAAATATAGTAATCGGTTCAATAAACTGAGCTCTATTCAGATTGTAATATGTGAAGATTTCATCATCATTAACATGAATTTTATCTAACTCATCAGATAAGATTTTATTTGCCAGAATAGTCTTTTTGCTGTATTTGATATTAAATTTTACATTAACTTCTTTATCTAATCCTCTTTTTTCGGCTTCATGAGAGAGAAGAGTAATCTCAATCCAATCTTTTATAATCTCATTCTTTTCATCAAGAGATGTATTTTGCCACTCCTGTTCAGTAAAAAGCGAACGAAATTCATCTTCATACAACTTTTCTCCACTCACCTCTGCAACGATTTTACCTTCTCTTTTACTACATTGGATACAAAGACTAACAAAAATAACTAAAAATAGTAATGCTAAAACTTTATAGATATTTTTCATATTTCACAACCTCTATATTATAATCTTGCCTTACTTTTTCTATCCACTTATCTTGTTTTTCTCGCCTTAATTTCATATTTATTTCGTTACGCATCCTGGGTAGAGATTTCAATTTTCCATCTTGGTAAAATTCGTCCTGATTACTTTGATAATAATTCTGAATTTCCTCATCTGAGACCTCAATTTCCTGGCTAATCACATCTTTGTATATCTCACCAAGAACAAAATCTTCCCATTTACTTTCAAACTCCTGCTCTTGAGCCTTCCACTGACTTATAAATGTTGATGTAGTGTCAGAATGTTCTTCAATTGCAATATTGTTCAGGAATTCTTGTAGAGCAATTTGTTTTATAATCTCTTTGGTGCTTACAAATTCCATCTTATCCCTCTGTTCTTTTGTTAAGAAGTTATCAAGATACTTTTTAACAACATTATATTTTAATTTATAATCACCATAAGTTGCAATTAAAATATCAGATTCGGTTGATGGTTTATCTTCTGAAAGTACTTCCTTTAGATTTTTGTCATAAATGGTAATTCCTGACTTAACTTTATCAAGATAATCTGTTAGGAATGCACCCCCTTTTTGGCCTCTAACCTCATTTTCAATATCTTTTTTTATCTCCTCAAATTCTGAGTCCTCATATCTTTTTATAATATAATATCCATAAGACGATGCAATTGGTTTTGTGTATTCTCCAATTGAAAGGTCTATTGACTCGTTAGGAAACATTCGTCTTAAAGTCTCGGATTTCACAATTTCAGGTTCATTATTTGCGCCTCTATAAATCTTATCAACGAATTTGTTTCTCACATTTTCAAACTCAGCACCGGATTTCAACTTATCATACGCTTTATATATCTTTTTCATTGCTTTTGTAGAATCCTCATCTTTTATCGGAATAAAGATAGTATTTATTTTCACAAGGGGATGTTCATGGATATATTTTTCATAATCTTCATCAGAAATTTGGACATTGCGTTTTGATTTTTCCTCAAGCACTGTTTTTAATAGTAATTCAGTTTTTGCCATACTCTTTTGCCAGTTAAAATTTTCTCTTATTTCTGGATTTTCAAAGAAGTTATTTTTCTCTGCATAGACTTTTAGTATTTCTTTATTAATTAATTCTTGTAGTAAAAGCCTTTTATCATTCTTTGACAAATCAGAACCATATTTTTCTGCCTCGGCTTGAAGGTCTGAAATATATATGCCCTCATCATTAACCATTGCTAAAATTTTATTAGAATCAGTTTTCATAAAATTATTTCTAATAATTAGAAATGCACAAATCACTACTAATACTACAGTAAAAATTTTGGTAGATTTTTTCATTTTCATCTAATTGCTCCTAAATCACAACAAAAAACCTTATGAAAGTTTTAAGTTTATGTGAAGAAATAATTATTCTCCTATAATTTTTATAATTTTAATACAAACATCAAAATTTGAATTGAGTCTGTCAATTTTATTATCCAAAGAATGCTTGAGATATGGAATATTCACTATAATAGAAAATCCCTTTATCTGTTTGAAATGGACAGCAAACTCAATTGATTTCATAATCTTTTCAATTTTACTTTTTGAAACCATTGGCTGAAACGGCTCAATAACAACCTTTCTTTTTCCAATAAAGACAGATTTTATTCTGTTTCTTTCTGCCAAAAAACTTACCAGGTAATACTTAAAAACATACTCCGTAACCTGTGGTAATTTCCCAAATCTGTCAACCATTTCATTTTGAAGATTATAGAATTCCTTTTCATTTTCTAAATTGTTAAGTCTGCGATAGAAAACCAAACGAGCTGTTTCATCAGTAATATATTTTTGGGGAAAAAAGAAAGGGATTTCGCACTGGACTTTTGATTTTCTTCTCTCTATTTTAAAAATATCTCTGTCCTCGCCACTTTTGATTTTTTCAATAGCACTTTTTAGAATCTGATTGTAGAAACTTATACCAATAGTATTCATCAGTCCGTGCTGTTTTACGCCAAGCAGATTGCCAGCACCTCGTATCTCAAGGTCACGCATTGCAATATTAAGTCCAGAGCCAAGAGCTTCATTCTGCTCAATAGTATTTAACCTTTCTTTAGCTGTATCAGTAATCTTGCCGGGCACGATTAAATAAGCATAAGCCTGGCGGTCAGAACGACCAACTCGTCCCCGCAGTTGATAAAGCTGCGCCAATCCGCATTTATCAGCACGATTGATTATAATTGTATTAACATTTGGAATATCAATTCCAGATTCAATTATTGTGGTACATATGAGAACATCAAATTTATTATGATAGAAGTCCAGCATAACTCTTTCCAGTTCTCTTTCTGGCATTTGAGCATGTGCAACGGCAAAAGAGATATCAGGCATCTGCTTTGCCAGTTTCTCTCGCACTATATAGATGGTTTCAACCCTATTATGCAGAAAGTAAACCTGTCCCTGCCTGTCAATCTCTCTCTTTATTGCTAATTCAACTATGTCGTCTCTGCCCGAGGCGGATCCGCCTTTGGCGGAATTATATGGTAGAATAGCTGTACGAATCGGTAAGCGATTTTCCGGTGGGATATTCATAATTGTCATATCTTTAACACCTGAAAGAGTCATATTAAGGGTTCGCGGAATAGGAGTTGCAGAAAGAACAAGAATATCTGCGGATGTCTTTAACGCTTTCAGTTTCTCTTTGTGCTTCACTCCAAATCTTTGCTCCTCATCAATGATAATCAAACCCAAATCTTTAAATTTTACATCATCAGAAAGCAATCTGTGCGTGCCGATTACAATATCAACCTCGCCAAATTGCAGACCGTCTATGATTCGCTTCTGATTTTTGGGTGTGATAAATCTACTAAGCATCTCAACTCTTATCGGATAATCCTTCAGTCTTTCTGAGAATGTGAGATAATGCTGTTCTGTAAGAATGGTCGTTGGAGCAAGAAAGGCAACCTGTTTGCTGTCCATAACAGATTTGAAAGCAGCACGGATTGCCACTTCTGTTTTTCCAAATCCAACATCACCACAAATCAATCGTTCCATTGGGATTGCAGATTCCATATCATCTTTGATATCTTCGGTAGCTTTTATCTGGTCAGCCGTATCCTCATAGATAAATGATGATTCCAGCTCCTTTTGCCATTCTGAATCCGGGGAGAATGCAAAACCTTTTACGAGTGTTCTTTGTGCATAAAGATATACAAGGTCAGCAGCAATTCTTTCTATTTCTTTCCTTACATTTCTTTTAACTCTTTCCCACTTTCTTCCACCAATTCTATAAATCTCTGGCGTAACGCCCTCCTGAGCCACAAATTTAGAAATAAGATTCAATTGCTCTGTTGGTACATAAATTTTGTCCGCATCTGCATACTGAATGGCAAGACAATCCATCTCACTGCCCTTTATTCTTAACTTTTCTAATCCTTGATAAATCCCAATGCCGTAATCTATATGCGCCACATAATCGCCGTTTTGCAAACTTTCATAATCTACTAGAGCCTCTGCACGACTAAAGTGGGCAATCCTTCTTTTTTGTCTGTAACGATTAAAAATTTCATGGTCTGTGAAAATTGCAAGACGAGCATCGTCAAAAATAAAACCATTTTGAAAGACACCCATCTGCCCTCCAGAGGAGTCAAAACGATTCGCCTTTGGCGGGGAGCCCTGGAAAAATCTTACTTTATCCTGAAATTCTGGCAGCATCTCTTGAAGCCTATTGCTTTGACTTTTATTATCAGATTGGATGAAAATGGTATAACCCTTTTGCAAAAGAGAGTCTATTTCAGTATTTAAAAGAGTAAAGTTGCTATTAAAATTTACCCCGTTAGATAGCATCCCATCGGAAGGTGGGTATCTAACAGGACAAGAGCATCTAACGAGGTGAATCTGGGATTTGAATGGAATATAAAATGAATATTCTGAAAGATGATAATTACTATGATTAAAATAGAATATAGAAAAATTTTCAAGATTCAAATTATTAAATTTTGAAAACAGCTTATATGGTTTAACAACAATATTTTCTAAAATAGTAATAATCTTATCTTTGTAATTTTTCTTTACTTCATCAAAAAGTAATTCTTCAATATTTGAAAAATTTTGAAATTCATCAAATACCAAAAATGTATTTTCTGAATTAAAATACTCAGAGAAGGTGGCAGTTCTATCTAAAAGTATCGCAAAATCTTGCTCAATTCCATCATAAAAGCCTTTTGAAGTGATTCTATTAACGAGACTTTTATCTAACGACTTTGAAATATGATTAAGTGAAAGCTCGCGCATTGGTTGAATTAAAATCTTTTCATCCGCCAGCTGGCGGATTGAGCATTGAGTTTTAACAGAGAATTCTCTAATTGAAACAATCTCATCGCCAAAGAATTCAAGTCTGAAAGGATTTTCAAATTGTGGCGAGAATATATCTAAAATTCCACCTCGCTTGCTTATCTCTCCTATTTGCGAAACCTGACTCGTATGATTGTATCCGCAAGCAATTAAATCTGAAACAAGCCTTTCTAAATCATATTCCTTTCCTTTTGATAGAGAAATAATATTCGTTTTGTAATACTCAGGATGATTAATATTACGAAGAAGTTCTTTAATAGAAACAATAAAAATTCCTCCCGATTCACCCAGGACAGCTTTGCTCAGGGTATTGCTTCGCTCAATCTGGCAACTCAATCTTGGTGAGAATTCTTCATAAGGCAGAAGTTCATACTCTGGTAGATAATGAACATTATCATTTCCGAGCAAAATTCTTAGGTCATCACAAGTGTTTCTTGCTATTACATCATTAGTGGTAACGAACAGCACATTTTTCTTTGTAGTATGAAAAAGATGAGCAAGTAAGAGAGATTTTGCTGAAGCATTTAAACCGAAAACCTGCTTTGGTTCTCTTGTCTCAACAAAATGATTGAACTGAATTATTAAGTCAGATTTTGCTAAAAATGGTTTTACGGTTTTGTAGAACATAAGTTATCAATCAAGAGGACTTTTAACACCCAGACCGCCTTTGTGTAGGACATGAGTGTAAATCATAGTAGTTCTAATGTCTTTATGACCCAGTAGTTCCTGTATCGTACGAATGTCGTAACCATTTTCTAACAAATGAGTAGCGAAACTATGTCTCAATGTATGACATCCTGCTTCTTTATTTATTCCTGCTTTTCTTACTGCCTGTTTAACTGCTCGTTGTACAGCACTTTCGTGGAGGTGATGACGATACTCTTTTCGCTTTTTTTTGTCAAAAACTCTGCGGTTTGCTGGAAAAACATATTGCCAATTGAACTGCTTCTCAGCATTTATATATTTTTTTGCAATTGCATTAGGTAGATATACATATCCAGCACTTTCTTCTAAATCCTCCTGATGTAGTATTTTTCTTTTTTGTATTTGCCTTTTCAAAGGTTTTATTAGTTTTTCTGGAAGCATAGTTCTTCTATCTTTTGCACCTTTTGCATTCCTTATAAGAATTTGTTTATATGCAAAATCTATATCTTTGACTCTAAGGCGGAGTGCTTCCATCAATCTCAATCCAGAGCCATAAAGCAAGTTTCCAATGAGCCAATAAACCCCTTTCAGGTTGGAAAGTACTTTTACAACTTCTTCTTTACTCAAAACAACCGGGATTCTTTCAGGCATTTTTGCCCTAACAAAATTTTCTATTTGCAAATCACCTCTATGTAAAATTTCCTTATAGAGAAATATCAGACCATTTAAGGCTTGATTTTGAGTAGAAGCTGAGACACTTTCAATATTAGCAAGATATGAAAGGAATTCGGTAATCTCTTTTTCTCCCATCTCTTTGGGATGTTTCTTATTATGAAAGAAATAGAATTTCTTCATCCAGTAGGTATAGGATTTTTCTGTGCGAATACTATAATGTTTCATTTTCATAAGTTCGCTTACCTGTTCTAATAACTTTTTATTATTCATATAACCTCTCTTATATTGAATATACTGCAATTAACATTAATATATTTATATCCTGCAGGATACTAGCATATTGATTATTTCGTTAATTCTATTGCAAGTTTTTTAGAAAAAATTTGACAAGTATTTTTTGAAATTTCTATTTTGTTTATGAATTATGAAGCATTTTAAAAAGTTAATGTCTTAGATAGGTGTTTGTTATTAGAGTACAAACTTAAAAGATAGTGTATTATTTGCTGATTGTTTCAGTCTAATATATGTTATATTTCTGAGAATAATCGCAGCTAATAGGGGTTCTTATGTTTACATGGGAAAATACATGGAAAGATCTTGAGGACAACAGTGTTACTGTGGCAGTTGTTCCAATGGGTTCGACAGAACAACATGGAACCAACTTGCCTTTGTGCTCAGATTCTATTTCTGTAGAAAAGGTCGCGGCTGAAATAGCAAAGGAACTTGGAGCATATCTTGTGCCGGTGATTCCCATTGGAGAATCTAAAGGTTTTCTTGGATTTCGGGGTACTATATCCTTATCACCGGATACAATGAAATCTGTCATTGCTGATATCGCAGATTCACTGGTTATAACTGGTTTCAAGGTGATTATTTTTCTTTCAATTCATGGTGGAAATTCTGTCCTTTGGTCAGGGTATCTTGACACATTGGAAGAAAAATACAACGGAATAAGAATATTTGATGCCGGTCTAGATCCAGCATGGGATCAAGCAAGCAAAGTCTCAGGATTGCCGGATGCAATACATGCGGATGAATGTGAAGCTTCAATGATAGCTTCAATTCGACCAGACTTGGTTGGACAAAATCCTATCGACTGTCTTACACCAAAAGGTGGATACCCCAAAGGCAAAGAATTTCGCGAGGTATATCCTTCTGGTTCAATTGGTGAGCCTTCAAAAGCCTCAAAGAGTAAGGGCGATCAATTCTGGAAGACTTTCATACAGCTTGCGATAGAAGGTGTGAAAAAACGTATTAATGAGTAAGCTAAAATATAACCAATTAATGAAGGTAGGAAATATAACATCGCGCTGCTCACACTTATCGTTAGACGCCGTATTTATCTCAAAAAAAGTTAAAATATAATAATGAAAATGATTGAATTGAAAAAAGAGGATTACAAGAATGTAAAGCTTCATTATCGCTATTTCTGTGATAAATACTATAAGGTAATTTATTCCCAAACCAAAGATGGTTGGAACATTCGATTTAAACTAACTCAAGCTGAAAAAAAGATTATAAAGAATTATGAAGAACCCTTACTTGAGGATTGGATGGAAGAAGAAAGTGAAGGAGGTTGTCAAATATTCGGAATTGAAGATAATGGCAATATTGTTGGCTGGCTTACAATTGGAAAGGAAAGTTGGAGTGATAGACTAAGGATATACGAGTTGCTTGTTCTTGAAGATTATAGAAACAAAGGTTATGGAAAATTACTTGTTCAAAAAACAAAAGAAGTTGCTAAAGAAAAAAGATGCTATTGTGTGATTTTAGAAACACAGACCAACAATTACAATGCTATTGGATTTTATAAAAATTGTGGTTTTAAATTATTTGGATGTGACTTAAACTGTTATCAATATAATGACATTGAACTTAACGAGGTTAGGATTGATATGGTTTGTTATTTGAAAAATTGATAGATACAGCGTCTAACACTCGCTTCACCCTGTTAAATAGGAAGAAATTTAACCCCGGTGAAATAACAAATAAAAAAGATTTCATGGGACAGGCGGGGTGAACCTGAGCCCGTGAAATAGCGGCTGTTTTTGGGGGTTTAGGCCGCAAGTTTGCCTATTTATCGTTATTTTGAGGTCTAATAGAAAAAAAGTGGTTGCTATTTTGATAATAATTCATTGATAA
>CAYNOU010000071.1:0-11832 GCA_964398885.1 uncultured Candidatus Cloacimonadota bacterium
TGGGACAATTAAAGAAAAAGGAGTAAGAATTCCAGTAGAGCCTGAAATCTATGAATCTATATTAGAAGAGTTAAAAAAACAGAATATCTCTTGTGTGGAAAGATATCAGGAGATATGAATTAAATTGCGTTCCCAAAGTAGGCTTTTATCTCGTTCCCAAGCCCCAGCTTGGGAACGAGAAGCGTAACACAAAATTGCGTTCCCAAAGTAGGCTTTGGGAACGAGATAAAAGTTCGTCATGGAGTGGTCCATGACGACTCCGCGGATAATGGAGAAAAAAAGGATTTACATATGAAGCACCATGTCCCGAAAACAAATCGGGACACAGGGCAGGCAGGGCAGGCAAAGGAGTATGAAAATTATTAATAATTCAAAAAAGTTTAATTTTATGAATAGGATTTTGTTCGTGTTAGTTCGTGTAGTTCGTGGCTAAAAAAAGAGATTTTCAGATGCAAAAAGAGAGATATAAATTTCCAATGGCAAAGGTAATTCACCGATTATACTTGCAAGGTGAAGAGGATGAAACAATGTGTCCCATTGCTCTTTTTGATAGTTCAAATGATATGTCAATTGGTCGTTTTGAAGATGGTGATTATGTAATTTTCTACGACATACGAGGGGAAAGAGAAGTTGAAATAACAGAAGCACTAACTGATTTGCACTTCTCACACTTTCTAACTAAAAAGATGAAACTTAACTTCGTAACAATGATTGAGTATGACCCAAAACTGAATACTAAAGTTGCATTTCCTCGCGCTCACACTGTAAATAATACATTAAGTGAAGTTGTCAGTAAAGCATGTTTACACCAGATAAAAATTGTGGAGTCGGAAAAAGGAGTTCATCTGACTTATTTTCTTAATGGCAAAAATCAAAAGCCATTTTCAAATGAAGAGAGGGTAATTATTGATTCACCTAAAGTTCACGAATTTGATTCAATTCCAGAGATGAATGTTGCAGAAGTTGCGGATAAAGTTATGCAAAAGATTGAGGAGCAGAAGTATGATTTGATAATTTCTAATTTTTGCAATATTGATGTAGTTGGACATACAGAAAACGAAAATGCAATAATAAGAGCTATTAAAGCAGTTGACGATAAAGTTGGTGAAGTAGTTGCTCTTGCACAAAAAAGAGGGATGAGAATCATTATTACCGCAGACCATGGAACTGTAGAAAAAAGGTATTTTCCAGAAGGTACAGTTGATACTGGACATACGGACAGCAAAGTTCCCTTCATTTTTATTGATTCTGATTGTGATACCCAAAATTATTTAGCAGAAGATGGGGCGTTGACAGATATAGCACCAACAATTCTCAAATTGCTTGGAATAGAAAAGCCAAAAGAGATGACTGAAAATTCGTTGCTTACAAATTATCAACCAGAAGTTAAAAAACCCGTATTATTGCTTATCCTTGATGGATGGGGTTATAGAGAAGAAAGTTATGGAAATTTGATTAAACAAGCCAACCCAACTAATATGAATCGTATTATGCAAGAAAACTCTTTTATCACAATATACGCAGCAGGAGAATATGTCGGTATGCCAGATGGCACAGTTGGAAATTCTGAAGCAGGACACTTGCATATTGGTGCTGGAAGGGTAGTGTTATCAGACAGATTGAAAATTGATAATTCCATAAAAGATGGTTCGTTCTATAAAAATAAAGCGTTTAAATGGGCAATGGAAGGTGTTAAAACGAACAAAACAAATCTGCATTTGTTAGGAATTGTCTCATTTTACAGTTCTCATGGTTCTCTTCATCATCTTTTTGCATTAATGGATATGGCTAAGAAATATGGTGTGAAGAATATGTATATCCATTCAATGTTAGGTCGTAGGGGTGAAAGACCAGAAAGCGGAGCTATTTATATAGAAGAAGTTGAAGAAAAGTGTAAGCAAATCGGCTTGGGTAAAGTAGTCTCTGTAATTGGCAGAAAATGGGCAATGGACCGTGAACACAATTGGGATAGAGTTGAAAAAACTTACAGACTTTTTGTATATGGTGAAGGGGTTAAAGTATTTTTGCGGTAATTAGTTTTAAAACAAATTTGACAAATTTTAATAGCCATAAAAATTTATACATCAATATTGCATAATTACTTTATGGAGAAAAGATGGCAAAGCAAACGCCTTTCTACGAGATTCACAGAAATAAGAATGCAAAGATACTACCTTTTGCAGGATATGAAATGCCAATACAATATGAAAAAGGGATAATACATGAACATCGTAAAGTGCGAGAATCTGTTGGAATGTTTGACCTTAGTCATATGGGAGAGTTTATTGTAAGCGGCAAAAAGCGATTAGAATTTGTTCAGAAAACAACAGTAAATGATGTATCTGAATTGGTAGTAGGGCAGGTTCAATATACAAATATGTGCTATCCAGATGGTGGCATTGTTGATGACCTTCTGATTTATTATGATGAGGATATTTTCTACCTGGTAGTGAATGCTTCAAATATTGATAAAGATTTTGATTGGCTTGAGAAAAATCTCATAGACGATATGAAATTAGAAAATGTTAGCGACCAGACAGCATTAATTGGGGTTCAGGGACCCAATTCTGAGAAAGTTGTACAAAAGCTTGTAAATGATGAACTGTCAAATCTTAAATATTACCATTTCATTAGAACTAAGATTGATGATGTGCCAGTAATTCTATCTCGGACAGGATATACTGGTGAGGATGGGTTTGAGATTTATTTTACTGATTTAGACAAAGCAGAGAGGATGTGGAATAAGGTTGAGGCAGCCGGAGAAGAATTTGATATTGAACCTATTGGACTTGGTGCCAGGGACACATTGCGTTTAGAAATGAAATATCCCCTCTATGGAAATGATATTGATGAAAAGACAAATCCTCTTGAGGCTGGACTAAGATGGATTGTGAAATTTGATAAAGGAGATTTTATTGGGAAAGAATCACTTTTAAAAGTCAAATCAGAAAAGATACAAAGAAAATTAGTGGGCTTTGTAATGAAAGATAAAGGAATACCCCGTCCTCATTATGAGATTTATAAAAGTGGCAACTTGATAGGAGAAGTAAGAAGCGGAACCATTTCCCCCAGCCTGAATGTTGGTATTGGAACGGGTTATGTGAAAAGAGATTTTATGAAAAGCGGCACTGAGATTAACATTAAAATCAGAAATAAGTTTCTAAAAGCCGAGATTATTAAACCACCATTTTATAAAAATGGAACTATAAAAAGATAAAAAAATTTAAGGAGAGTATATGCCACAAAACCACACAAAAGATTAATGTTAATAAAGATTTAAAGATATGCTATGGTAAAAAATGAAGATAAATGTTCGTGTCCGTCTGGGCGCCTGTCTAGGCTTGGCCTAGCCAAGACTGGCCGAGACCGATTAGTTCGTGCCTGCCCCGTGAAATAACTGATAACAAAAACTGGTAAGTCAGTAAAAATATTAAATATTTCACGGGGTGAATTTTTGGCTAAAAATTAGAGGAGTCAAAATGGTAAAAGATGATTTAAAATACACAGAAACACATGAATGGATAAAGATTTCTGGTAAAGAAGCAACTATAGGTATAACAGATTATGCTCAAAAAGAACTTGGAGACATTGTCTATGTAGAATTACCGGAGATTGGGGCTGAATTATCAGGAGAAGATGTTTTAGCCACAGTTGAGGCGGTTAAGGCAGTTGAAGAAATATATATATCTATTAGTGGCAGAATAATTGATGTAAATTCTAAACTTGCCGATACCCCAGAACTTCTTAATTCAAGTCCTTACGATGAGGGATGGATTGCTAAATTTGAGATTATGAATAATGATGAAATAGAGAATCTGCTTTCTGCTGAGGATTATAAAAAGTTGATTGGAGAGTAGAGGACTTTTTAGAAAATAAGAAATCTGGAATTCCGTTCTCCTGAATGAGAATAGTATTATATCCTCTTCTGATGAAGTGGACTCCAAAGATTTTGTCTCCTCTGGAGAGGGGGTATCCGAATATTTTTGAATGGAAAAGATTTACATCTTTTTCTTGAGAAAAGGACTCCTGATTTTTACAATCGGATAGAAAATAAGTATAAAACCAGGTAATATAATCAGCGCTATTCCAATCCCAAGATTATCAGCCAGAAGTCCCATCACAGGAGAGAGAATAGCAATTATTATAGTTTTTAATTGTGATTCTACTGAAAGTCCTGTTGCCATTATTTTTGGCGAAATATTTTCACTAATATAACCTACATTCATCGGTCTTCTTAAATTTTGAAATGCAAATAATATAATAAAAATTATTATAGACAATACTTTAATATTAACAGAGTAAAAAACTCCGGCTAATATTGTCAATATACCGCCCAAAATGAAACTTATATTTATTGCAAGTTCTAATGAGCCGAACTTTTTTGAGAATCTGCTCGCATTTCTTGAAGAATATGATGTAAGTAAATAGATGAAAAAGTATGTTAAGGAAATGAGTATCGTGCTTCTTCTGTCCTGCAAAGAAAGTAATATAGGAATTGAGAGTGCATAAGTTTTTAAAATTGGCTGCAGGTAATCTTTAATGGTTTCAAATAGGCCATCGTATAAAGAGGAATTGAATAGGGCTTTGATAAGAAAGGAATTTTTGAATAGCTGAAAAAAGTCTGAGATCGTATTTTGGAAATTCTTTATTGTTGCTTTCAGGATATTTTTCTCTTCTATTTTTTTGATTTCACCATTTAATTCATTTGGATAAGAGAATATAAGGAAAAGTTCAAAAATATACGGTATAACGGAAGCTAAAAATACAATTTTATAGCTCCCGGAATAGAAAACAAGAACACCAGCAATTAAAGCAGATATTGCAGAACCAAACTGCGATGAACCTCTGGTATGTCCATAATACTCCACTTTTATGTGAGATATATTCTTAATTTTCAGATATTCTAAGATCATCGCTTTATGAGTACCAGAGCGAAATGCCTCACCTAAACCAAATAGTAACATTGCAACTATGTAGATACTAAATTTGGGCAAGAAATAAAAAATAATAAATGATAGAATGTAGGAAATGAAAGCTGATATCATAGAATTCTTTCTACCATAAGTATCAGCGATGAATCCTGTTGGTATTTCAAAAATATTTGTAGAAATTTCTCTTACGGAAAAAAGCGTGCCTATTTCTAAGAACGACAAGCCCATTTCACGGAAAAAAAGGATTATAAATGGGTCAAAAAAACGCAGATTTTTTAGAAATCCATAGCCACAGAATTTATAATATTGAGTGTCTTTAGGTATCATTTAAATTAGATATTATTTCGGAGTGCGTCCGCCAAAAAACTTGGCGGATCCGCCTCTGGCGGAAAAACGAGCTCCGATTTATCGGAGTGAACTTTTCGCAAACCCGAAGACTGCCATAAGCTGAAAGTTCGTCGTCCCGATTTATCAGGACTCCTCATTTCAGCACTCCGACTCAATTAATTTTTTAAATTTTTTCTTGAAGCAAATTCCAGACTTTCTGCAGCTTTTCCTGGAATTCTGAAAGAGTTGAGTTGTTTTCTATAATAAAATCAATTTTTCTTGATGGCTTCTTTTGTGAGGAAATTCGTGAAATTGCATCTTTATTAGAAAGCTTTTTATAGGTCATTAACCGCTTAATTTGAATAGATTTTTTTGTGGTGATTAATATCACATAGGTACAAATTTCATCTAAATTCCAATCTAAAAGAAGTGCTGCATCAATTATTATAATAGTCTCATTTAGCGATTCTATACTATGCAAAATTTTTTTTATCAAAATCGGATGAACGATATTATTAAGTTTTTTTAATTCGTCCTGGTTTTGAAAAACAATCTTGCCAAGTTCTTGTCTATTTATTTGATTTTCTGAAATCACATTTTTTCCAAATGTAGAAAGGATTTTTTCTTTTACTTCTTCTTGCTGCAGAATTTGATGTCCGATTCTATCCGCATCAATAACAGAGATTCCTTTCTTATAAAAGAATTTTGCTGCCGTCGTCTTACCTGTACCAATGCCACCTGTAATGCCAATAATTACTTTACTTTTTAGCCACAAAGGCACCATCCCCGCGTCCGCGGGGACACCAAGATTATCTTTTATGGGCATAAAACTCATACTCATCCTTTGTGTCCCCGCGTCCGCGGGGATGGAGTCTTGGTGGTAAAATTAAAGCTTTTTATTTCTCTAATTCATCCATCAAAGTTTGAGAAAGAATGTCTATAGAAACTTTCTCGTTTATAACTCCATTTTTTACCGTAGAAATTTTACCTGTATTTTCTGAAACTATTATTACCAATGCATCTGTCTGCTCTGAAATGCCAATTCCTGCTTGATGACGAGTTCCATATTTTTTTATGTATTTACTTTGTGTTGTTAAAGGTAATATTACTTTTGCTGCTACAATACGATTATTTTTAATAACTATCGCCCCATCATGGAGGATTGTTTTTTTATTAAAGATTGTGAGAATCAATTTTTCAGATATTTCAGCATTGATAATTTCTCCGGTTGCTATGTAATCGTCTATGCCAACTTTATTTACAATTACAAATATCCCACCAATTTTATTGTATGCCATAGTTCTTATTGAGTTTAATAATTCTGTAAATTGGTGAGTATCCTTAGGTGGAAAAATTGAATGGAAAAAAGGTTTCTGTCCAAACTTGATTAATGCTGTTCTGATTTCTGCCTGAAAGAGTACTATGATGCCAATAACCCAAAAATCTTTAATAATATTTATAACTGAACCAAGAAGAGTAAGATTAAGTAATTGTGCAATTGAATAGAATATAAAAATAAGAATTAGACCCCAGAGAACCTGATATGTTTTTGTTCCACGAACAAGTAAGATTACTCTATAAAATATGTATCCAACTATTATAATATCAAATATATCTAAAACTTTCGGAACCAGAAAACTCATCTATCCCCTTTCTTAAGATGATTTAGCATCCTTACTAATTTTTTATGAGGAGCAACTTCATGTACTCTTATAATATTAACTTTATTGAGAATAGAGTAAGCGTTTATTGCTAAGGTGCCTTCTAATCTTTGGTCTATCTCAGCATTAAGTATTTTTCCAATAAAACTCTTATTTGAGCAGCCAAGTAGTATTGGCTTTCCAAGGCAGCGGAATTCTTCTATTCTGCGAATGATTTTAAAATTGTCCTCTAATCGTTTACCAAAACCAAGACCAGGGTCAATGATTATATTCTTTTCTTTAATACCAGCATTAGTTGCTATTTTTATTGATTCTGCCAGGTATTCTAAAATCTCTTCAATAACATCATCGTAAATAGGATTAACTTGCATATCTTTAGGAGTTCCTTTAATATGCATAAGCACAAGAGGGACATCAGGAAATTTGGCAACTGTGCCTGCCATCTTGTCATCAAAACGGAGTGCACTAATATCATTCACCATATGAACTCCTACCTCAAGAGCAGCTTTTGCAACTTGTGATTTATAAGTATCAATAGAAAAAGGAAAATCAAATTTTTTAGTTGCCTTTTCTATGATTGGCAAGACCCTTGAAAGTTCCTCATCCGGAGAAATTTCTTTAGAATAAGGACGAGTAGATTGTCCACCTATATCAATTATATCAGCCCCTTCTGCTATCATTTTTTCAATCTGATTTACTGCGGAATCCAATGCAGTATATTTGCCGCCATCATAGAAAGAATCAGGAGACACATTGAGTATTCCCATAATTAGAGTACGATTTAGACTTAATATATGACCCCTTACATTTAGATATTTTTCCTGACTATCCATCTCTATTTTTAGCAGTTGGTTAATTGATTTACAGATTTCTGGGATTTCAAAGATATCTTGACGCGATAATTTTTCTTGTAGAAGTTTGATATTTTGAATACTTCCCAAAATGATAACATCAGACCTATCAACTTTACCATTTACAACTCCTCTTGCAACAGCAGCATCTCCACCAAGACTTAGCATATTTTGTTTAATAATATTTGCTGCACCTGTTTTGATGTTCTTTAATTTCATGGCAATACAATTTGCTTTTTGCCACATAGACTTTATGCCCTGAGGGGTAACGCCTATCTTTTGAAATTCTTCAACAATGTCTTCTGACTTGTTTATTGACAGTATTCTGTTCATCTCTTCATAGAAAATAAGGATATAGAAATATATGGAGATAAGAAAATAATAGGATAAATTTTGGAGTATTTTATAAAATTTAAAACAATATTAATTCAATATTTTTAAAAGAAATAGAAATCTTAATTAGAATAATGTTTTAGGGAAAATATTTAATATGTTAGTTACTTATACCATATTTCTTTATACCCTTATATCCACTTATACCCTTATTTACTTCTTTTTTGGATATTCTTTAATCGCTTTTGCAAGGTGCGGTACACCAATTTTAATTTGCTCTTCAGATGGATAGGAGAAGTTTATCCTCATTGTATTATGTCCGGAATTATCACAATAGAATGCAGAGCCAATCACGAAAGCCACATTATATTTTAATGCCCGTTCAAACAATTTGTCAGTATCAATATAATCAGGTACAGTAACAAGCAGGAACAATCCTCCTTCAGGTGTAGTCCATCTAACTCCTTTTGGCATATATTTTTCAAATGATTCTACCATAAGGTCTCGCTTTTTATGATACATCTTTTTAATCTTTTCAATGTTTTTCTCTAAATATCCTTTTTCCAAAAATCGTCCAAGAATCCTCTGAGAAAATGCTGGGGAGCACAAGTCTGTAGATTGTTTTGCTACAACCAGTTTATTTATAATGTCAGGATGCGCAAGAACCCATCCTATACGAAATCCTGGAGCGAGTATTTTAGAAAATGTGCCAAGAAGTATTATCTGGTTTTGGTCATCCAGACTATAAATAGAAGGCACAGGCTTTCCCTCAAAACGTAATTCGCGATATGGACTATCTTCAAGAATCAGTACATTAAATTCGTGTGAGATTTCAATGATTTCTTTTCGTCTTTTCAAACTCATAGTCATACCTGCTGGGTTTTGGAAATCTGGAACGATATAAATAAATTTTGGCTTCTCGCCCCTGGATTTTAATTCCAAAAGTTTTTGGCGGAGTACAGTAGCACTCATTCCTTCTTCATCTTGAGGAACTCCAATCATATCCGCTCCATAGGCATTGAAAGCTCCAAGACCGCCTACATAGGATGGTAATTCTACAATTACTTTATCCCCGCGATCAATAAAAATCTTAGCAACCAAGTCCAAACCTTGTTGAGAGGCAGTGGTAATAAGAATATTATCTTCGTTAACTTGCATTCCTTCTTTAATTGAGTGTTTGACCAACTCTTTTTTTAGTATTTGGTCGCCTTCTGTGGCACTATACTGGAGAGCTATTTTTGGCTCATTTTCCATTACTTCATAAATAATCTCTTTTAAATCTTCTACTGGAAATGATTTTGGCGAGGGCAAACCTCCGGCAAATGATATAATTTCTGGCTTTGCTGTGAGCTTAAGTAATTCTCTTATTACAGATTTTTTCATTCCCCTCGCATTTGTTGATAATATGTCCTCAAGTTTTGTAATCATTACTACTCCTTTTGCTTTTTCGTTTAGTTTAGTTGCATTTTCAAAAAAATATATGTCAAGAATTATTCAATTTATCGTAACTAATAGTAAATATTTTAAAGAGAATATTAATTTAATCAGGTATAATTTTCATTTTTTTATGAGATATTGTAAATAATTTTGATTTACCTCAACTCGTTTAGATATACAGATTATTATAAAATATAGCAATTAAAACAATATTATCTAACGGGGTGAGGTAAAAAAACTCCTATTTTGCAGTCTCATTAAAAAATATAGAAAGGAGTCATTATTGCTGAAGTCAAAACAAAAACAGTTTCCATGTCTATTCATAAGAAAGAAATGGCGGCGAAAAGGAAGAGTAAGGCGGTAACAAAAGTGGATGCACTTTCTGCCGAAGGAGTCGTCAAAGAAACGAACAATCTGAAATTGGATATTAGTAAGATGTTAAACATACTTGCAAATAAACTGGGAGATTGTGAAAAAACTAAAATATATCATATTACACAGTCTCAGGGAATTGGGGACGAGAAGATTTACAAAAAAATATAAGTGTAAAAATAAAAATGGGAATAACATATATCAGAATGATATATTAATATATCAGATTTATAGAAATCACATTGAAAAATGAAATATTCGTTGCACATCCTGAATATAGGTAATCAACGGTATGGAAGTAAATTAACGCACATTTTATCTTTTTGGCACAGAAATTGCTTTATAAAAAGGTAAAGATAATAATGGAGGTGCCAAAATGAAAAGGTATTCAATATTAAAAATCTGGCGCAGGCGAGTTGCATTATATAACTTACCCAGGAAATTAACTTAGCTTCTCCCAAGCTAATGAGCCGGCTCTTAAAAAGCAGTTAAGTTAATTATAAGGGTAAAGTAAATAGTAAAAAAACAAAAAATATCCCGTTCAATCGGGAAAAGGAGAAAAAATGAAAAAATTAACACTAATCTTAGTAGCCTTGTTTCTGATGTCCACAGGTATCTTTGTTCATAATACCGTGTGGGCACAAGAACCAAATGAAGAGGTTGAAAAAGCCTTAGAAGAGGCTGGTAAAGAGGTAGAAGAAGCTATGCAAGAGGTGGAAGAAAGTCTCTCTGAAATATCCCCATTATCTGAAATAGAGATTGTAGAAAAGATCGAGTCTGCTGAAACACCTTTTATGGGTGTCTATCTTGATGACATTGACTTTGAAGATGCTTATGAAATGCATTATGATTATAATTATGGTGTACTTTTAGATGGGGTTGTAAAAGGCGGTCCTGCGGATAAAGCCGGATTAATGAAAGGCGATATCATTATGGAATTTGGTGGCGTCAAAGCAAGATATGAAGACCGACTGACAAGTCTGATCAAAAGCAAACATGTAGGTGACAAAGTTGAAGTTAAATTCTTCCGGGATGAAAATATCATGAAAACAACTGTGATTCTTGGCTCCAGAAAGCCCCCAAAAGAAGAAGAGTATGAAGAAATTACAAAAGAAGGAGAAGTTATTCGCAAAAAGAAACTGTCTGCTGGTTTGGGTGGTGGAAGCTGGATTCCTGTTTGGTATGTTCCAAAGGATAAATTTGAAGATGTTAATGATATCATTACTGATTGTGGTTTTACAAAATTAAGAGAGGATGGACTCTTTCTTAACGGTGGTGGTGGAAAAGGTCCTATCGGAAAAGGATGGTTTATAGGTGGTATGGGAGCTGGATATTCTATTGATAGAAAAATAATTAATGATACTACTGGTGTAAAAAGAATGAAATATTCAACAGGTTATGGCGGTGTAACTCTGGATAAAAGAATCCCTCTTTCACGAAAATTGATTCCCGCAATTGGATTTATGCTTGGTTGGGGTGGTCATACCTTAGAATTCTCAAATATAGGTGAAACTTATGTTTGGGATAGTCTTGATACTCAATTTACAAGCTCAAAAAACAACTATATCAAAATTGATAAACAATATATTCTATTTCAACCTAAAATTGCATGCATATATAAAATCAATTCCTGGCTTGGCATAAGAGCAGAAGCTGGTTATATGCTTAGTTATTCCTATCATAGTGGTTGGAATGCAAAATTATGTGATGACACTTTTGAAATAAAAAATTCTCCAGAAACCTCTTATGATGGATACACATTCACCATTGGTCCCTGGTTTGGATTCTAAGCCCCTTCAATACTATTAGCCCCGTCTGAAAATCTTGGCGGGGCTTTCTTTATATCCATTATTTAACATCTATAAGGAGATGGATATGATATAAGCCACTAACTGACACTAACTATCACGAACTGATTTT
>CAYNOU010000072.1:0-11772 GCA_964398885.1 uncultured Candidatus Cloacimonadota bacterium
GTTTTCTCGTGTCAAGTAAACTTATTGAACTGTCCGAAAATATGGAACCACTATATAATAACTCTATATGATTTTTGAACTCAAAAGAGATGAAAAATTGGTGCGTATTATTTTTTATCCCTACCATTATGATAAAAAAAGAAATAAATTAAAACGAGGGTCCTTTCAACCTCCATACAATAGAGATGAGGTTTCTGTTCAAAGACTTTTAATTGTTGATGTTAATTTTTGCAAAAAATTGGGGAAAGAAATATCAATAAAATCAAATAAAAAGAGATACATAGGATTAGCTCTTGTAATAGTTAAATCGGTACTAAAAGCTGGTGCTTTTGTTAAAGCTTCACATAGTAAAAATTCTCTTGGTCATGCCAATATATATTATGGATATACAATCCAACGTGATGAACCTATACCAGTCAAAATGGCTGTTACTATCAATAAAATCATTGATAGTTGTAAATTTTATTTAGATCCGAACCCGGATGTTGAATTATGGGTAGGGGAAAAATTATAACAATCTTTTACACCTTTTTATAATCCACAAAAGAACAGGTATTTTTCGGATTTTATATTTCCTCAAATATTCCCGTCTTTCTGTCTTTTCTAACATTATTCCAATGAAAATATTTCCCATTCATAGCAATATAAACCCCATGTGGTAATGTCTGAACAAAAGCCAAAGCTGCACCAAGATTGAACATACCATCTGAGCTTCCAAATTTGTATGGCACCGTTGCACCGGTTAAAACAATGGTTTTATGCTTAATATTTTGCCCCAGCAGTATTGCTGTTTTTACCATTTCGTCAGTTCCGTGTGTAATAACAATTTTATCTTCTTCAGTATCCTTACAGAATTGTAGGATAAGATTTCTATCGGCATTTGTCATTTTTAAACTATCAATCATCATCAGTGTTTGTATATCAAGATTAAGTTTACATCTACCTAATTTTAGCATCTCATTCAAATGGGTATCTTTGAAAAATAATTTTCCAGTTATTTCATTATATTCTTTATCAAAAGTTCCACCAGTTACCAATATTTTTATAAGCATTTTTCCTCAGATTTATTAAAATTTTACATTTGCATAAGGTTTTTAGCGAATTTGAACTTTCCTTTATTCATTCCCTTCATCATTTTTTTCATCATATCAAACTGTTTTAATAGTTGATTGACTTTTTGAAGGGAAGTCCCACTGCCACTAGCAATTCTAAATCTACGACTTCCATTAATAATATCAGGATGTTCTCTTTCATTTTTTGTCATAGAAAGGATTATTGCTTCAATCTGTTTTAGGTTATTTTCATCCACTTTTATATTCTTCATAAACTTAGAATTTGCCATAGGCAGCATTTTTAATATATCGTCAAGTGGACCCATTTTTTTCATTTGATGGAGTTGAACAAGGAAGTCTTCAAGAGTGAATAAATTTTTACGGAGTTTCTTTTCAAGTTTTTCTGCTTCCTTTTGGTCAAAAGCCGCTTCAGTTTTCTCTATCAATGTAAGTATATCACCCATTCCGAGAATACGAGAAGCTATTCTGTCAGGATGAAATATTTCCATATCGCTTAATTTTTCACCAACACTAACAAAACGAATGGGTCTTTCTGTAACTGCTTTTATAGATAAAGCAGCTCCACCTCTTGCATCTCCATCTAATTTTGTAAGAATTATTCCTGTCAGATTCAAACGAGAATTGAATTCCTTTGCACTATTTACAGCATCCTGACCAGTCATAGAATCTGCCACATAGAATATCTCATCTGGTTTAATTATATTAGATAATTCCTTTATCTCATTCATCATCTTATCATCAATATGAAGTCTTCCTGCAGTATCAAAAATTACCAAATTACTTTGATTTTTATCAGCAAATTTGAGAGAATTTTTGGCAATTTTCGTTACATTTTTAATATCGTCTGAATAAACGGGAATGCCGATGGATTTGCCGAGTGTTTCTAATTGTTTAATTGCAGCAGGTCTGTATATATCAGCAGCAACGAGTAAAGACGAATAGTTTTGCTTTTTGTAATGTAATGCTAATTTTGCACATGCAGTTGTTTTTCCTGTTCCCTGTAAGCCGACTACCATTAATTTTGATATTCTATTTTTCGGATATATCTTTTCAGGTATGTCCGAGCTCATTAATGAAGTTAGTTGTTCATTTACGATTTTAACGAGCTGTTGACCTGGGGTGAGAGATTTTTGTACACTTTCACCGAGAGCTTTTTCCTCTATATCTTTTACAAATTTTTTAACAATGATGTAGCTGACATCCGCTTCAAGTAATGCTAATCTTATTTCGTGCAATCCTGTTTTGATATCTTTTTCAGATAATTTTCCGCGAGATTTTAATTTAGAAAATATTTGTGTTAACCTATTTGATAGTGAGTCAAACATTTCTTAGACCTTTTATTACTTTATTATAATCGCTGCTACTGAAAATAAAACTTCCTGCAATCAGAATGTTTGCACCAGCTTCTCTTGCCAATTTAGCAGTTTGATAGTTAATACCACCATCAACTTCAATTTCAATATTTCGTTTGCCAATTAAAATAGAAATATCCTTTATCTTTTCTGTGCATTCTTCAATATATTCTTGACCGCCAAAGCCGGGATGGACAGTCATCACCAGTACATAATCAATATAATCCAAAACATTTTTCACCGTATCTATCGGTGTTTCTGGATTAATAGCAACGCCAGCTCTAACTTTAGATTTTTTTATTGCATTCAGTAATTTTTTATATTTTGAATCAGTTTCTATATGAAATGAGATATAATCAACACCGCTTTCAATGAATTTCGGAATAAAAAATGCAGGATTTGTAACCATTAAATGCGTATCTAATGGGAGGTTTGTTGTTTTTCTTATTTGCTTAACCAATTCAGGACCAAAGGTTAAACTAGGCACAAAATGTCCATCCATAATATCAAGATGGAGCATATCAGCTCCTGCTTTCTCAATGTTTTTAATCTCCTTTTCCAGGTTAAGAAGATTAGCAGAAAGTAGAGATGGCGCAATCTTTAATCTCATATGAAAATCGCTTTCACCACAAAGACACAAAGAAAATAAATATACACTCTCATTCCCAATCCCCAATTGAATTGGGGATTGGGAATGCTTACAATGCCATTTTCATTCTCCTTTCAGGCTCGGCGCCTCTGTCTCGGCTTGGCGAGCCAAGACGGGCAGACGGGTGCGTCCCAGAGCCATCGGGGACATGAGTGTTTCATCTGAAAATCCTTTGTGCCCGCTCGCTGAAATGTAATCTTTATAATATATTTTGATATCTGCTTTTTGTTTGTTTCTTTCTATATAGAAAAATATTTATTCTCATTTGATGAATATATTAAATGGATGTAGTATTTTTGTAGCTGATATTATATATTAATTTTCTTTTCAGCAATGCAGAAAATTATATCTTGAATCTTATCCTGTGGGAGCAATTTTTTGTTAATTCTATGAATAATTCTTGATTTTTGTAATACTAACTCCTGAAGCCAGATATTATTTTCAACATTTACAAAAAGGATGTTGTTATCAAGCTTATTAATTTGTGCTTTTTGGCTAAGGATACTGCCAACAGCTTTACTCCACAATAAGCTAATTTTTATTTCTCTCGCAAATCCTTTACGAGATAAATCCTTTATTAAACTATCAATTATATTTCCAATATGAGTAAAGGAAGACATTAATCTACCTTTTTGGTAGCAGTCATAGAAATACCCAACCATGAGAACAATGCTAAAGCAATTAGAAGATAATAAACTGTTCCAAGTGCATTATAACTGGTGTCATAGCTTGCCATTGCAAGAGCTGGAAGAAATGCCCCAATTACCAGGAGTACATATCCAAGAAAAGAAGAGGAGACACCTTTTTTAATCAAGAATACTGCTAAAATGCCGAGAGCAACTAAAACAAGTGCAAATATAAATATCAATGCCTGAATTCCGAAAGAAAAGTTAGCTTTACTTAAGATAAGATTTGGCAGAATACATCCAAATAGAACAAGGATAATACCGAAGATTTTTCTGATTATAACTTGAGCTTTTGTTGTTCCAGTATGTCTGTGGGCATTTTTTGCAATAACAAAACCTACTGCAAAAACAATAATACCCACTATTGCCCAAATTAATGCTGACCTTGTTGGATTATCACTACCCAATCCTAATGCAGAAAATACAAAAATTATGACCACCCACATTAGGATTTCTTTAATAATGCTAAGAATTTTCTTCATCTGTATTCTTTTCCTTTTGTTTTTTAACTTTAATTTTTAATTGTCCTTTAATATCTTCTTGGAATTCAATTTCAACAATATGATTTCCTATATCCTTGATATGTTTTTCCATTTTTACATCATTTTTGTCAATAGTTAATCCTTTTTCTTCAAGAGCCTTAGCAATATCTAATTCGCTCACAGAACCATAAAGATGTCCATTTTCATCGGCAAGGCATTCAAATGTACAAGTAGTTTTTTCTATCTGTTTCATTATCATTTCAGCTTCTTTTAGTTCTTCTGCACGACGCTTTTCTTCAGCTTCTTTTAGTTGGTTAATTAACTTAAGATTTTTGGGAGTTGCTAGTATTGCAATACCTTTGGGGAAAAGATAATTTCTGGCATAACCATCAGCAACTTTAACTATATCCCCAACTTCTCCAAGTTTCTCACTCTGTTTTTTTAAAATCACTTTCATAATCTATCTCCTCCTGTCCGTCTAGTCGCCGTGACTGGCTGTCGCAAATTTTCTAATGTGTATCCATGTATCTAAAAGACCTAAAATGGAAATAATTATCAACAAATAGAAATTAAGGAGAGGTATAATTAATAATATTATTCCCAAAAAGACACTTTTTCTAAATGCCTTTTTCACAAAGTAATATAATAAAGAGTAACCTTGAATGAGATAGAAGAATCCACAAATTGCAAGCAAATTATAACTTATGATTCTGAGCTTAAGTATAAATAATATCAGACCAACTACTATTGCAATTTGAAGATAGAAAGGAAAATTAACTAAACCGAAATTCCATCTTAGCTGTTCTAATCTCTTTGATAAAATTAGTGAGCCTATAAAGAGACCCAGGATAATACCCAACATCCAGATAGCAGCATTCCCATTCAACATTATATTCTGCACTTTTAATATATTGGGCATCATATTTTCCACAGTTTCTGGTGAGAATAACTTTTCAGTATTTTCCAGTAGAATCTTATTACTTGTTTCAAGTTGCAATTTTATTGAATTAAAGAAAAAAAGATTTTTAATTGCAATATACAAGAAGCTGGGAAGCGCACCACAGATAACAGCAGTCTCATAATTCTTCAATTTCTGCAAAATATCTGCAAAGATAATTGAGCCTAATCCAACACTTATCCACACCTCTAATCCATGTTGCCAGTTCAGAAGTTTAATTACATACAGAAAGAGGAGACAAGCAGTAAAAACGCTCAATAGTATTAACAAAGTTGAGTATGATTTTTTGCTCTCAATATTTATAAAGTCAGAATTTTCTGTAAGAATCTTCTTAGAAAAATATGGAACAGCAAGTATCAAGCCAATCAATGGAGAAAAAATTGATACAATTGCGATAAGAATAACTCGCAGAATCATTTGAGAAACTTATCTCTCTACATATGGAATAAGAGCCATTTGTCGTGCTCTTTTGATTTCGCGAGTCAATTTCCTTTGATGTTTACTGCAGGTTCCAGAGATTCTACGAGGTGTTATCTTCCCGGATTCAATTATGAACTTTTTCAGGATTTCAGGATTCTTATAATCTATTTCCAAATCTGGATTTTTACAAAATCTACAAAATCTCTTTTTAAAGAATTTATTGCGTTTGAATTGGGTTGGTTTTTTAGAAGGGTATCTCATCTTTTGTTGGTTCCTCTTCTTTTGTTGGTTCCTCATCTTTTGTTAGTTCAGCTTGAGATACTTTTTCTTCACCTTCTGCGAATTCTCTTTCAAGCGTTTGAATTCTGCTTGCCACAATTTCAACAGTTGTTCTGGGCTTATCATCCTTATCTTGCCAGTTGCGTGCTTGGATTCTGCCTTCAATAATAACAGGTGAACCCTTTTTCAGATTCTCCGCAGCCCATTCTGCCTGTCTTGTCCAGGCAACAACACGCAGAAAACTGGTCTCTGTCTGCCAGTTTCCATCCTTATCTCTATAACCTCTGTCAGATGCCAGCCTACTGTTTGCAGTTGGAGTCCCAGAAGGAGTATATCTCAACTCCACATCTCGGGTTAATCTGCCAGAAATTACTACAGAATTAATTCTTGGTAGGTTTAATTTTTTAGCCATTTGGTTCCTCTCTTCGTTATTAATTTATGTCCCCGAGATTCCCAATTATCCCCGAGCAAATCGGGGAGGGAACGGGGATTATTTGAACTGCATATCTACTAATATTCATAATTGTTTATAATTTTTTATTCATCTTTTTTGATTACTATAGACCGAATAACATTTTCATCTAACTTATAGAAATTTTTTAACGAAGAAATCTGATTAGGTTCAAATTCAAATGTGATTATTACATAATATCCTTCATTATGATTATTAATTTCATAAGCCAATTTTCTTTTCCCCCAATCTTTAACTTCTAATATTTCTCCTTTTTTTTCAGCAATGAATTTTTTCACTTTTTCAATATTTTCACTTATCGGTTCATCTTCCATTGGCGGAAGGATAAACATTGATTCGTATTTTCTTTTCATCGTTAAATACCTCGCCACAGAGGCACAGAGATAATTTTTATTTTCTTTTTTGATTATCTTCTGTTTCAGCCTCTGCATATAACTTTCATACTCCTTGTGCCGAAATCCAGGCATGAGTATTTCATATTATCCCTTTCGTGCTATGGCGCCCAGACAAGTTGGTTTTATTTCTTGCATTTTATTAACAAGAGGACAATCCCAATTTAATGAGATAAGGAATTCATTTGACTAAACATATCGCTCATTTTTTTATAATCTTGAAATAAAAAATGGGTGATAAGTTCAACAGATTGAGATATAGGTTTTTCTAAAAGATTTATCTCTTCTTCAGTGAAATCAGAAAGAACAAAATCTCTTAAGGGAGTATCAGAAGAGAAACTCTCTTGTTGATTTTTTACTCCTACTCCCATTCTTACTCTTGGGAATTCTTGTGAGTTCAGTTCAGCAATTATTGATTTCAGCCCATTATGACCCCCACTGCTTCCATTTTCTCTAATTCTGATTTTGCCAAGAGGAAGATTGATATCATCTAACACAATTAGAAGATTATTCAAAGCAATCTTATATTTTTTGACGGCTTTTCGGATAGCAATTCCAGAGAGATTCATATATGTGCGAGGAAGCAAGAATAGGTTATCATTCTTTTTAGTGATAAAATATTTTCTTTTCTTTTTAAAATCAGGTGTATGGATTTTCTTGCACAATTCATTAACAATAACAAAACCTATATTATGTCGGTTATTCTTATATTCTTCGCCAGGGTTTCCAAGTCCGACAATTAGTTTAGGGGGTGGGATAGAATCCCAACCCTTTCTCCGTCCCGATATAATCGGGATGAAGGGTGAATATATCGGAACCAATTTTGTTTTTTTTATTTTAATACCTGTTCTGTGAAATTCTTTACCTATTTTTGCATAATTAGCCAGCAGTTTGAGGGCTGTTTTAGCGAACATTAATTTATCCCACCCCCTGAATGGAGTAGTTATTTCTTTTCCTCTTTAGTTTCTTCTTTGGCTTCTTCAACCTCTTTTTCAACGACTTCTTCCACTTCTTCAGCAACTTCAACTTTTTCGGCTTTTGGTAATATGATACTGATTATTGGTGTTGATGGTGGATGAAGAATTTTAACATTTGGCAGTTGCTCTAATAGATCTTCTACATGAATTGAATCACCAATTTGTAGTTTTGAGACATCTACTTCAAAGGAATCTGGCAGGTCTTTTGGTAAACATTTTATTTCTAATTCTCTCAAATGCATATCAAATATTCCGCCTTCAATTAAGCCTGGACAATCTCCAACTAATTTGATAGGAATTTTAACTTCAATCTCTTGACCTGAATAAATCTCTTTAAAATCAATATGTATTATCTTTCTTGAAAGAGGATCCAATTGCATCTCTTTTATTAAGGTTCTGTACTCTTTTTCATTAACCTTAAGAAATATAAAACTTTGATGTCCAGCACTTTCTTTATACGAGTGAACAAATTCCTTATAGTCTAATACTAAAGGGATAGATTCAAATCCTTTCGCATATAAAATAGCAGGTATCTTTTCATTGTCCCTTAATTTTTTGGCTTCATTTTTCCCTGTGTTTCTAATCTCTGTATTTATTTTCATCTGAAAATCCTTTTTTGCCACGAACTACACGAACAAACACGAACAAACACGAACAATATCTTATCCATAAAATTAAACTATTTTAAATTCTTAATAATTTTCATGTTCCTTTGTGTCAACTCGTTGACATGTATGTTTCATTTTGGCTTTCCTTTATTTTAAGTTTTGAAGAGCACACTTATAGATTCTTCTTTATGCACCCTTAAGATAGCTTGAGCTAAAAGCGACCCGATTGAAAGTTGTTTGAGCTTAGCACTTCTGTTTTTTTTATCCCCTAAAGAGATTGAATCTGTGACAATACATTCCGTTATTTGGGATTGGTCAATTCTCTCAACAGCATCGCCACTTAATACAGGATGGGTACAGGCACAATATATTTTTGTTGCACCCTCTTTAGTAAGTGCTTTAGCCATATTTATTGCAGATCTGGCAGAATCAATAATATCATCTATTATGATAGCAGTTTTCCCTTTAACCTCTCCAACAACTTTTAATAATTCCAGATTTCCAAGATTTCCTTGTCTTCTCTTATCGCCTATCGCTATACTCGCATTAAGTCCTTTTGCTAACCATCTTGCTCGCTGAGTGCCACCAGTATCAGGAGAAACCACCACTATATTTTTGAGATTTAATGGTTTGAAATAATTCAAAAAGATTGGGAGCATAGAAAGATGATCTACAGGTATATCAAAAAAACCCTGAATTTGTTCAGTATGAAGGTCAAATGCCATTATACGATTTGCACCCGCAGTAGTTAGCAAATTAGCTACTAATTTTGCAGTAATTGGGACTCTTGGCTGGTCTTTCTTATCTGACCTGGCATAGGCGAAATAAGGAATTACAGCTGTAATTCTAGCCGCCGATGCACGATGAAGAGCATCTATCATAATAAGAAGTTCCATTAGATTATCATTAACTGGCATGCAAGTAGGCTGGATTATAAATACATCTGTACCACGAACATTATCAATTATTTTAACAAATGAATTGTCATTTGAAAATTTGAATACTTCTGCTCTGCTTAAAGGAATTCCAGCATGTTTGGCAACTTTTTGAGCTAATTCCTTATTTGCATTTCCTGTAAAAATCCGAAGCTTTGAGTACATTGTCATTTAAAGTTATATTATAATATCTAATTAGTGTCTGTCCGTAAAGTAGGTTTTTTCGACTCGTAAGGAACGACGAGTCGAGGTAAAGGGCATATTAAAGCTGTCTTCCCGACAAGTCGGGATCGTCGCAAGCTCCTTACGACTCGAAAGTCGAGTTTACGGATGGACACTAATTATACATCTATTTTAGTTCTATAAGTCCAGAAATCTAAACTCATAAAATATTTTTCAGCAGATTTTATTTTATCATTTGACCCAAAGATACCAAAAACTGTTGAGCCACTTCCCGACATTAAACTTCCCATAGCACCAAAATTCAACATTTTCTCCTTTATAGTTTTGATTACTGGATAACGTTTAAAAACACCCTCTTCCAAACTATTATACAAATTTCTGGAAATATTTCTGATATCATTCTTCTTAATAGAATCTTTCAATTGCTGATATTTATCTTTCCTCTCTGGTTTTATTTTTGACCAGGTATATGCTTGTCTACTTGAAATAGGAATTTGAGGATTAACAAGAAGCAGGTTTTCCACTTTAAGATTTGTGGGTATTTTGCAAACTTTTTCTCCTTTTCCAGTAAGATATGCAATACCACCTTCTAAGAAAAAGTTTATATCACTTCCAAATCTTGCAGCAATTCTATGCATACCATCTTTGGACAATTGCAAATTCCACAGTGTATTACAGCTTTTAATAGTTACCGCAGCATTAGAGCTACCTCCGCCCAAACCAGCTGAAATTGGAATATTTTTCCTAAGAGTGATATCCAATCCCTTTTTAACTTTATATTTATCTTTCAAAAAACAAGCTATCTTATAAATTATATTAAATGAATCATTTAGTTCATTTGAAGAGCAAGAAATTTCTATTCTATTATTTTCTGTCAAACTAAAAATTAAATTGTCCGCTAACTGAATTTCAGTTAATATTGTTTTTATTTCGTGAAAACCATCCTTTCTGATAGCAATTGTATCCAGGAAAAGATTAACTTTTGCCAGAGAGTTTTTAATGTCTGTGATGCTTTCTCCTTTTCCTTTTACCGCCTTTTTTATCCTCATCTGTATAATAATAGTAGTAATAGTAATAATAGTATTTATACCCACTATAATATCTTTTAACTTCTATTCCGTTTACAACTACCCCAGCAGCAGTTACACCAATATTTTCTAATAATGCTTTTCCGCGATCAATAATTCCGCGATCAGTTATACCTGTTCTTATTACAAGGACAAGTGCATCTACCTTTTTGGCCAGAATCATAGCATCTGTTACAGCAATTAAAGGAGGCGAATCAAAGATAATGTAATCATATTCTTGTTTTACTTCTTCAATCAACCTATCCATTCTTTGTGAAGCAAGTAATTCTGAGGGATTTGATGGAACATGACCACTTGTTATTAAGTCAAGATTTTTAACTCCAGAAGGCTTAACAATTTTTGAAAATGGAATTCCACCATCAGTAAGATATTTTGAAAGCCCATTTTCTCTTTTTACATAAAACAGATTATGCACCATTGGACGACGCATATCAGAATCTATAAGAAGTGTTTTTGAATCCATCTGAGCAAGTGTAATAGCAAGGTTAGCACAAGTTGTAGTCTTTCCTTCCTTTGGACCAGAACTCGTAATTAAAAAAATTTTGTTACTTAAGGAACTTGGTAAAGATACAATGTTGGTTCTAAAAGTACGATAAGCTTCTGCTATAGGTGATTTGGGGCTGTAGTACGGGACGAGGCGAGCTGCCATTTGTCTTTGCATAATAGATAGTTTTTCCTTCTCAGTGCTATCAGATATAAAATGCATCTTGTTTTCAATCTCTTCTAATCTTCTCTCATCTATTGGAATATCGGGTATGGTTCCAAGAAGAGGGAGTTTAACATATCGCTCAACATCAGTAAGATTAATTATCTTTGTATTTAAACTGTCTAACAAAAATGCTGCACCTATCCCAAGTCCAAGTCCTAATATTATTGAAATAAGAATATTCATTTTTACTTTTGGAGAGACTGGAGAAGCAGGTAATTTTGCTCTTTCAAGTATTCTGATATTACTTATTTTCCCTTCTTCAGAAATTTTAGCTTCTTCATACCGAGTTATAAGCATGCCATAGACTTGCTCATTTATTGCTTTTGCTCGTTCTAAACGTGCAAGCTCCAATTCTGCATCAGGAAGGTTAGACATTTTGATTGAGTATTCTTCAACAACTTTTTCCAAAGCGTCTCTTTTTGCTTTTGCTACTTGATGTTCTACTTCTACGGCTACAATATCAGTTAATAACTGTTGTCGTCTATCTAAAGGATTAAAAGTATCTTCAT
>CAYNOU010000073.1:0-11457 GCA_964398885.1 uncultured Candidatus Cloacimonadota bacterium
TGCCATATAAATAGTTAACTGTTATTCTAGCAACCACTTTTTTTCTATTACGCCTAATTCTTCAAAAATCTTTACCTGCTTTTCAATCTTATAATCTTCAAACCATTCATTAAATTTATTATTTACATATTCTTTACGAAATTGTTCCTTTATCGGAATAAAATCCTTGCGAGTTATAATTTCTTTATCAACAATAAAATAGAAACCAAATCCTTTATCACTAAACCTAATTGGATGACTATATGTTCCAAGGTTATGGGAAAATGCATCTTGTAAAATAATTGAGCTGTTTTTTAGATTGTTAATTTCATCAAAATATGTAAGCCAACCTGTTTCCTTCATACCACCAAATACAGATAACAAAATTTTATCTTCATTATTTTTCACAAGTTGCGCCAAATAATCAGTAAATATTTTACATTCTTCATACCTTATAATTTCAGAAAATTCATCTTTACCAAGAACATAAGATTCATAACCAACAATTTTCTTTCCAGGAATTTTATCTTTCAAGAAAAGAATTGCATAGCCATTTTTTACCTTAAAGATTTTCTCTACTTTTCTACCTATTCTGGTATCTCTCAGCAAACCAAAATCACTTTGCTTTATACATAAAAAACTATCAATCAGTACTGAATCATTTTTAAGAACAAAATAATCAGATAGATGTAATTGAATTTCATGTTTTTGTAATAAAGAGTCGTCCAAAGAATTTATTGAGTCAAAAATTGCTGAAATAGTATCAAAATTTAAACTATCTGCTTTTTGCGATTTTATCTCAGATAAAATATCTTTTTTCTTTTCCTGAAAATCTTGCAGAAATGATTCCTGTTCTTCTAATAGCTTAATAATAAAACAGCCTTCATTTGTGTAAATCGGAGAACTTATTCCACTAAGTTTCAATGTATCAATTACTGCTCTGATTTTTTCATCCAACTGATAATAATTTACAAAGTTATCTTGCTGTCTGGTCATTTCATGATTATTG
The DNA here is from genome assembly GCA_964398885.1 of uncultured Candidatus Cloacimonadota bacterium. GTDB lineage: Bacteria > Cloacimonadota > Cloacimonadia > JGIOTU-2 > JGIOTU-2 > JAGMCF01. The sequence goes on from CAYNOU010000073.1 coordinate 989, forward strand.
AAATAAATCCGAGACAAAATTTTAAAACTTACAGAATCAGATATAGCCGATTGGATATTACTTATGTTATCTTGAAGATTTTGTGAGTAGGGTAAAAAAATGGCCTCTAATTTTACTTTTTTAGGAACTGTAAATTTCTCTATATTGTTTTGAAAATACTGGGTAGCTTCCTCTTCTGAGGCATCAACAAAAGAGGTATCATTTTTAAAAAACAGATACAATAATTTAAACTCGTCATCTGTAAAATATTTATCTTTATTGGCATTATAATACTTTTGAAAACGGGAACCCCAGAAGTTATCCCATTTTTCCTTCATAAGAGTTTCTATAACTTGTTTCAACTGAGGCTTTTGGGATTTCTTAATACTTTTTCGTTTGTTGACTCGTCCAATTAAGATATTATCATTTTTTTGAATCTTAAAAATAGAGTCAACAGGTGTAGTAAAAATTGTATCTGCTAATAAAGTATATGGATCCTCATAATAAGGAATATTTTTTGTAAATTCAACATTTCTTTTAATTTGAGAATTATGTATTGAAAAATTAAAACTATCCGCCTGCTCCGAGACGGAGTCCAAATAAATCGGGTATTGGCGGACTTTTTGGCAAATTGAAATAATTAAGGAATCAAACAAAATTTTCTCTTTATCTTTAGTTAAAATTTCCAAAATATCTTCTTGAACTTTTTCTAATGGCAGAGTGTCTCTTACGGTGATAAAGTCTTCTATGTTCTTTTCATAATAACTTGCAACAGAATCTGGAGAGATATTAATATCAAAAATAAGCTCCTTTTTGTTAAAGAGAATATAACTTATGTTTACTTTAAAAATGTCCTGATTTTCAATATTCCCTTTATAATAATTTTTAGATTTATTATCAAAATATGTTTTCCTCCCATATTTAATATAATCATTCCAGCATTGGTATGCTGCTTCAGAAAAATCTGCAAAATCTGAGTCCTGTATATCCGCTGTTTGAAAAACAAGCCAACCATCATTTTGTTCAATCGGATATGAGAAGAACTTTCCCTTTTTTTGTCGTAAGGCAAACTTCACAATATTTTTGTTGTTCTCTAAAATGCCAATTTTATCTCCATTCTGAATATAATCGGTTTCAAATATATGATATTTTTCTCTTAATGTTCTTTCATTTTCTAATCCCCACCTTAATCTTGAAATAAGTTTTTCTGCACATTCTTTTGCTCTTTTATGAGCTAAGTCTTTGATATATTTATAATAATTTTCATAGTTATCCAGGTCTATTACCTGCTTTATATTAACTAAAATATCAGGATAGAAATTTTTATCTTCAATTATAAGAAATTTAATTTTTACCTTTTTGGAAGAAATATAATACTGTCTATTCTTATTATAGAATTCCTGTAAGTAAGTTGGGGTGGCAGGAAAAACCTCTGGCATTAACGAATCTGGAATAATGATATATTTTAGTTTTATTCTGGAGTTTTCTTTGCGATAGATATCAAACAATTGGTTATCAGACAATTGAAACTGTTCCTTTATGATTTGCCTTATTTTCTCATTTAAAATATCATCTCTGATTTTGTTGATGATTTGCTGATATGTATCAGGGTGTTGATTTTTAAAATCTTGAAACTTTTGGTTATCAAACCTTCCGCTTGACAAAAAGATATTATTGTTAGAATAAATCTCTTTAAAAATTGTTTCCAATTCCTGGTCAGTTATAGTTATATTATTTTCCTTAGCATAGATTAGATACAATTTTTCGTTTATCAGCTGATTTAAAGCAATTCTTTTTAAATCCTTTTGAAATGTCTTTTCAGAAACTGACGGATACTTTGTTTTATCTTTTAAATAATCCTTCCATAAAAGTTCATAACGATTTTGCATCTTAAGCCAGGTTATAGGTTCTCCATTAACTGATGCAACTATATTATTAGCATAAGAAAATCTGACTGATAAAATCAGAAGTAGGAGAAAAAAGATAAGAGATATTTTTAAATTTTTCCCTTGAAAATCCTTTCTAACCACAAAGCATTGAAACGATCCTAACACCATTTGTAATGGTGTTTTAATAAACAGGATTACAAATCCTGCCCGTCTTGGCTCGGCACCAAGCCGAGACAGGTTAGGAACAATTGGAATCTGTGCATTCCGTCCCTCAATTTTCATTCTCCTTTCAGGCTCGGCGCCTCTGTCTCGGCTTGGCGAGCCAAGACGGGCAGACGGGTGCGTCCCGTCCCCGATTAGATCGGGGATTCGGACATGTATCTTTCATCTTTTAATCTTGAATACACTCAGGCTTAATTTTACAAATCTTAAATAGAAAATTTCTAAAGACGGTAAGCACTTTTTCAGTATGTGTTACCTCAGGATGAAATTGAACAGCATAAATTCTTGCATCCTCATTTTGCATAGCAGAGATAGGTGTATTTTTAGAACAAGCAATAATTTTAAAACCTTCTGGAGTTTTTTCAACAAAATCCGAATGGCTCATCCATATTATTTCATTATTTGAAAAACCTTGTAACAATATATTCTTTTTTACAATTTTTATCTCATTATATCCGTATTCCTTTTTTGTGGCAGGTTTTACTACTCCGCCAAGCATATCTGTAATTACTTGCATGCCATAGCAGATACCAAGAATTGGGATACTCAGGTCAAAAATCTTTTTATCACATTCAGGTGCATTTTTATCCATGATGCTATATGGGCTTCCAGAAAAGATTAAGCCAGATGGAGATTTCTTTTTAATTTCCTGTGCAGAAGTGTTATATGGTATAACTTCACAGTAGACATTCTGCAAACGAACAGATTTTTCAATTAGATGTGTAAATTGTGAGCCAAAATCAAGAATTAAAACAAAGTTTCTCATACGAAAATACCTTACCACAGAGACACACCCGTTCTCCGTAGTCCCGATGAAATCGGGACGAAGGGTGAAAAGAGACACGGAGATAATTTCTATCTCTTTTTTGAATATCCTCTGTTTCTGCTATATGCATATAATTTTCATTCTCCTTTGAGTGTTTCATATGTATTTCATAAAAGGATTATTATGTTTCTCATGCCCAATGGTTGTTTTTTCCCCATGACCAGGAAAGACTTGGGTTTCATCTGGCAGGATAAATAACTTCTCTTTTATACTTCTTCTTAACTGGGCTTCATTACTGCCTGGTAAATCAATTCTTCCAATCCCTTCATAGAAAAGTGTATCTCCACTAAACAGAATTCCATCAGTATATAAAGAAATACAACCTTGTGTATGACCGGGTGTATGCAGAATTTTTAATTTAGTTTTGCCTATAATAAGAGTATCATTATCATTCAGGAGTTTATCTGCTGGTGGTGAGACAACATTATAATCAAAAAATATACTAAAATTCAATTCTGGATTTGTTAGTTTATCATTGTCAAATTGATGAATGCAAATCATTGCATTAGTAAGTTCCTTCAGTTTGCCATTTGCTCCAATATGGTCAGCATGTCCGTGCGTATTGATTATGTATCTAATTTCAAATCCAAGCCTCTGTGATTCTTGAAAGATTATTTCAGCTTTGTTTACAGGGTCAATAACAGCACCGACTTTTTCAATCTTATCCCAGACAAGATAGGTATTTGTTCCAAAAATTTCAAGCAGGTTAAGTTTTTTTATTTGCATTACTTTCTAGATTATGCCAAAGAAGGATTTTTCTAATTTTCTAACTTCTGTTTCAAAAAATATTTTCACTCTTTGCCATTGTAATTCTTTTAGCATCTTTGGCATTTCTTGATCCTCCGCATCATCAAAAAAAATAAGGCTCTTCATAATATGTATTGCAGTAGTATCTAAATTTTTATATTTCTCTTCATAAAGGAGGACAGCTTCCTTTAAAGAAATATTTCCCTTACAAATAAAGAAAAGATCTATAAAATCTCTTTTTGTTCCTCTTGATGAAATTGCAGCAATCTTCATTGCAGCAATATCAGGAATATCCAAAATATTAATTTTCCCAAACTTTTTAGGTTGGTATAGGATAGGATATTCATAATAAAATATGCTAAACCGCACACCATCAAATTTTCCCAAGATTGTTCTCCATGCAATCTGCTCTAATTCAAATTTCGATATCTTTTCAATATGAGGTAGGAGTAACTGTTCATCAAATTCTTGTTGAGTAAAAAAATCCAAGTCATACGATATGCGGTGTCCAACTTGAAGTGCAAGAGCAGTACCGCCTGCAAGGTAAGCTTTTTTTATAATCTCACTTTTTTCTAATAAGGCCAGAATTGCTTTCGTGTTTCCTGGAAGGACTTGCTCAAACATTTTATCTTCTCCTTTTTAACTTTTAGCATAAATGCCCAGAAATTGGCACTTTTGGGTGTTAACTCTCTACTCATTTTTAGTGTATTAACGATTAAAGTATTTGAAAAAGTTTCACGCATCCAATTAATGGCAGTTTTATCACCATATTCAAGAATACGAGCAATAATATACTTTGGATAAATATTCATATCCAACTTATCAAAATCTACATCCCAAAAATATTTCCTTAAAAATTCTGGTAATTTCTTTGCCAAGATAACCTCTAATCTTTTCTTATGGATAAATTCAATTTTCTAATTTGTACCTTTATTCATTTCTTGCCATTTAAAGCGAAGTCTTTCCAAATATTCCTCTTTCAGTGTTACTCTTCCTAATTCATTATTCTTTTTGTTATTACCATGAAAATCTGAACCACCAGTTATAAGCAAATTATATCTATAAGCCAATTCTAAGTAAATGTTTTTCTGGTAAATAGTATGCAGTGGATAGAATACTTCAAGACCATCCAAACCTAACTCCACTAATTCGGGGATGAGAAAATCATTTTTAATAACACCTGGATGTGCCAGAACAGACAGTCCTCCAGCTTCTTTGACAATTTGAAAAATCTCTGTTGGTGTATAAGCTGGTTTGCGTACATATGCAGGACAATCATTTCCAATATATTTATAATAAGCTTCTTCATAGTTTTCAATAAAACCATTTTTAAACATTGCATTTGCAATATGAGGACGGCTAATAACTTTTTTGTTGCCAACAAATTTATATACCTGCTTCATAGTTAAAAATATGTCAAACTTCTTTAATTTTTCTAGTATCTGCCTGAGTCGTTTTGTTCTGCCCTCTTGCACAAATCTCAGCATATTATTCAGCTTCTTATTATGAATATCAATAAAATACGCCAGGATATGAATATCATAATCTTTATAATAACTGCTAATTTCAACTGCAGAGATAAGTTCAATATCATATTTTTTTGCGAACTTTCTTACTGTCAGGTATCCATCAATAGTATCATGATCGGTTATGGCTATTGTTGAGAATTCAAGTTCTTTAACAGCTAAGATAATTTCCTTGGGTGTATATGTGCCATCAGAATAAGTCGTATGAATATGTAGGTCAATTTTTTTCATTTTTTATTTTTTCCCCTGTATGCTGGTCTGCTTCCTCTTTCTTAAATATTTACTTTTTGTTTCAAGAACTCTAAGTTGTATTCCCTCCCTTTTGCTTTCGTAGGTTGAAACCTTCTCTCCTTCAATATTTTCTAATCTTTTTAATGCAATTTCTACATACTCATGATTAGTGTCAATTCCAATAAATTTTCTACGCAACTTTTTTGCAGCAACAGCAGTTGTACCACTTCCAACGAAAGGATCTAAAACAACCGCATCTTCTGAAAAAGTCGTTAATTTGATTATATACTCACATATTGCCAATGGTTTTACTGTTTTATGTATATTGAATTCTCCCTTTTCTTCTTTACTCGGTTTGGGTAGAAGGAAACATTTGTTAATGATTTTACTAATTTTCTGTGTAGTCATAACATTTGAGGGGAACATACCATCTCCGATTTTTACATTCGTATTTAAGAGTCCAACATTATATTTTAACATATTGTTTAGAAATGTTCTCTCATATTTTTTTTGAGCCATTACAATTGGCTCAAAGCAAGATTTTATTTGTGGAGTTTTCCATCCATTTAATCTCTCTTTCAATTCAATTTTACTTTTCTTATCCCCATCTAATTTATCAATAAAATGGTTAAGTGACATAGCCTTAGGCTGATTTTGTGTATAAAGCCAGATAAAGCAATCTCTAATTAAAAAACCAGCATCATCAACAGCAGAAACCATTCTATGATAAAGTCTTGGGCTTGAAAAAGAAAAAAAGAATCCACCGGGTTTTAATACTCTATATAAGTCTTTTGATATTTTAAAGTACCATTTATAAAATCTTTTTCCTTGCTCTTTATTAAACTTCATTCCAGGGGGAAGAGATTTGATGGTATGGCAATAATCTGTTATTTTTGAAACCTTATCATTGTCCCATTTATTATCCATTTTATCCAAGAAATAGGGAGGGTCTGTTAAAACAAGGTCTATTGAATTATCGTCAATTTTTGGTAATATACTTTCAGCTTCTCCCAATATGATCTTGTTGGTTAATTCGCTATTCATTCGGATTTATCCATATAAATTCTTTATATAATATTTTATAAACTTTAAATCTAATTTTTTTATCATAATCTTATTATTTTTCACTTCATTTATTATTACTTGCAGCTGATTCACCTGCAAGATATCCGGTAGAAAATGCAGCTTGCAAATTATAGCCACCTGTATCTCCATCAATGTCCAGAACCTCGCCTGCAAAATAGAGGCCAGAAACAATTTTGGACTCCATTGTTTTCTGATTTATCTGATTTAATTCCACACCTCCAGAAGTGATAATGGCTTCGGAAAGAGGTCTTGTTTTAGTTACAGTAAATTCAAAACCCTTTAAAAGATTAACTATCTTTTCCCGTTCATTCTTTGTAATTTCCGCTATCCTTTTATCTTTGTCAATTTTTGACGAATTAATAAATGTTTTTACAAATTTTTGTGGTAGAAGTAATTTCATTAACTCATTAAAACATAAACTCCCATTATTCTTAATCTCGCGTAAAATACGATTATGCAATTGTTCAAAAGTTAGACCTGGTTTAAAATCAATAAATAACTTTAGTTCATTTGCAATTATTTCTTCTTTGATTTTACTGCTCAATTTTAGAGCTGCAGAGCCATCAATACCAAAATCTGTAAAGTAAAATTCTCCAAATTCTTCCGCCAATTTTTCATCATTCCCATATATTTTCAATAAGACATTTTTCAATTTTAATCCTGATAAATCCTTCATAGGCTCTTTAATCTCAAGTGGCACCAATGATGGATATATTGATGTAACTTTATGACCTGTTTGTCTGGCAAGTCTATATCCATCTCCAGTTGAGCCTGTTTGAGGATATGATGCACCACCTGTTGCAACTATGACTGCATCTGCAAAAATATTCCCTTTATTAGAAATGATGCCACCAATCCTATTCTTATAATGAAGCAATTCTTTAACAGGATATTGCAATCTAACTTTCACATTATTTCTCTTAAGATACTTTTTTAAAGCATCAACTACTAACCACGAATTATCTGAAGAAGGATAAATTCTTCCTCCGGATTCCTCTTTAACTTTTAAATTCAAAGTTGAAAAGAATTTAATCAAGTCTTTATTAAAAAATTTTCTAAAAGCATTGATAAGAAACCTTCCATTCTTACCGTAATGTTCCACAAAAGTTAAGATATTCGGTTCTGTATTTGTAAGATTGCATTTCCCCTTGCCTGTTAAAGAGAGCTTAAGACCTAATTTATTCATCTTTTCCAAAAGAATGACATCCGCTCCCAATTCAGCAGCTCTACCGGCAGCAATCATACCAGCTGGACCTCCTCCAATCACAATAACTTTCTTTGCCATTCAGGGAAGATATAGAAACCTATTTACTCTTTTGAACTTATTTTAGGTTTCATATTTGGCATAAAGCGAACTTTATCAAAAGGCTGAACCAAAGTGGTTGCAACATTAATAAGATGAGAAGCAATTCTTTTCAGATAACGAATATATAACGCGGAAATAACAGCAGTTTGTGGTAATAGCCCTAAATCCTCCTTCATCAATCTATTAAGAAGAATATCACAATGTCGGGTCAATTTTTTGCTTACAACAGTTTTAGCAGAATCCCTGTCATAATTATTAAAAGAGTACGTCACAATATCAAAAACATTCGCTACTTCTTTCTCTATATTCTGTAAGTCCTCTTCTAATTCTCCAACTTCTAATTTTTTAGATATAGCCTGTGCCAATTCTACAATGTTTGTTGTATAATCTCCGATTCGTTCAAAATCTATAACTATACCAATAAGAATAATCCCACCAGGCGTGTCCGCAGTACTTGAAAGTGAGAGATGTGTAAGCACCTTCTTGCGAATTGTCCTTTCGGTTTTATCCACCTTTTTTTCTTCATCAAATATGTTAACATCTGGATGGGGAATTTGCCGACCTCGTAATCTTGCACAAGCATTATTAAACATTTGATTAGCTCTTTTAAGCATCCTAGATGCATCCTGATGAGCTTCCATAAATAGATCACTTTTTTTAAATAATCGTAAGATTTCTTTTAACATATTTACCTCAAAGATATAATAGATTAACTTAAATAAATATTTTTAACTATCATTTTGTTATTAACAAAATAAAAATTGGAATTGCAAAAAAAACAATCAAGATAAAAAGAACAGGATAAAGCTTATTTTTTATAACTATTTTTGATAATATTATAGAAGCGCTAATTGGAATGTGACGAACTGGCTTGACTGGCATAATAATTACCATTCCAAATACATTAAAGCAGAAATGAGAAAGGGCAACTACCAAAGCCGGTATGCTGCCAGTTGCGAGTGCAGCTAACAAAGTAGTAACAGTGGTTCCAATATTTGCTCCAACCGTATATGGCAAAACCTGATAAATTGTCAATATTCCAGCCCCGGCAAGAGGCACAATTAGAGAAGTTGTTATAGAACTGCTTTGAACGATTGCAGTTAATATCAAACCAAATAGTAAAGCTAAAAGACCATTACGAAAAATAACCTGGCTGAAGAACCTTTCTACTCTGTTTACCACAAGCAGACGTAGTATTTTCACCATATATTTCAAAGCAATAAACAAAAAGACCAGGGCAATTACTAAAATCACAAATTTAGCAAGTTGTGGAGAAAACAGCTTCTGGAAAAACCCGGCTGTTTCATCAGGATATTTGGGATTAAACAAGAGATGGACAACAGGTTTAGTTATTGTGGCTACAGGACTTTTGAACTCTGCTCCTTTCAAATTTGCAGAAACTACAAAATTAGCAAGAGCCACAGAACTCTTTTCAATTATATGAAAACATATCTCCAGAGGCAAAAGGATGACAACTGCTATAATATTGAAAAAATCATGCACGGTTGCTGCTCTAAAGGCATTTTGAAATTCATCAGACCGGGAAATATGGGCGAGAGAAACTATAGTATTTGTGATGGTTGTGCCAATATTTGCTCCCATAATTATAGGAATAGCAATGCGGATTGAATGGGGGCCTAAAATACCACTTGCTACTAAACCTACCACGATAGAAGTTGTAGTTGATGAACTTTGTAAGATACTTGTAGCCAAAATCCCCACAACTAATCCCATAATAGGATTACTGACATTTTGAAGTAAGCCCTCTGAAATGCTTTTAAATCCCTTAAATCCCTCCCCCATCATTACAATACTGAGGAAGAAAATGTAAATCAAAAATATAAGAAGTAAAATCTTTAATATTTTTTTAATCTTTGGCTGGTTCTTTGCCAAAAAATTCGGAGTCATTCAATATCTCGGGGTAAGTTGTAGGTATTTTATAGTTTATCTACAATCTCAGAAACTTGGTCAACTACCTTAACATATCTTTCAAAAAACTCTCCCAGTTGTTCACCTTTCATTTTTACTTTTCTATTCTTGATGTCATAAGCCTGTAGGAAAACTGTGAAATCAATATTAAGAATATCAGAAGCTTTTTTTATTATATCAACAGTTCGCTCCGGAATTTCCTCATTCTTTATAAATATAATCGCTTTCATTACAGGGATGAAACTTGAAAATGAACTGGAAATTAAACTGCTTATCACTTTTAAATTTCCAATGCTTTCCAGAAAAGCCAAACGAAGAATAAGCAGCTTACCTTTCAATTCTCTTTCTGCTTGCAGTCGTAGATGTTCGGGATTTATTTTAAGTTTTTCAAAAAAATCTTGCCCATAAACAGTTTTGTGTGAAGATTTTATATTCAGAAATTCAATTGGGAAAGTGTCCAGAGAACTTTCAATATATTGTTTTGAAAGAAAAAGTGGAGTGGAAACATCTTTTTTTCTAAGTCTCTTAATAACATCCTTTGCTAAAATAAGATTACTTAACTTCAAGTTCTCTAAGATGATAGCAAGATTTATATCAGAATATTTTGGATTGAAATCCTGAGTTACAGCACTTCCGTAGATATGAATAGATACTAATTTTTCACCGAAAACTGCTCTATATTTTTCTACGATTTCAGTGAAGATTTTTTGCTTGTCTTTTATTTTCAT
>CAYNOU010000074.1:0-11430 GCA_964398885.1 uncultured Candidatus Cloacimonadota bacterium
AAACACTTTTGCACAACCCTTTGCCAGATTTCTTATTCTCTTAATATAAATTGCTCGTTCGGTAACACTAATTGCTCCACGCGCATCTAATAAATTAAAAATATGTGAACATTTCAGAAGATAATCGTATCCAGGATATATAAGTCCAATCTTTATTTGATGCTTAGCTTCATCTTCATATTTATCAAAACTTGTAAAAAGCAACTCAAGATTTGCTGCATTGAAATTAAACTCAGAGAATTCTTTTTCATTTTGTGTATAAATCTCGCCATATTTCATATTCTCATTCCATTTAATATCCTTGAAATCGTCTACTTGTTGAATATACATTGCAATTCTTTCAAGTCCGTATGTTAATTCAACAGGAATGGATTTTAGTTCAATGCCTGCAATTTGTTGAAAATAGGTAAATTGTGATATTTCCATCCCATCCAGCCAGACTTCCCAGCCGAGTCCTACTGCACCAAGAGTTGGTGACTCCCAATCATCTTCTACAAACCGTATATCATGTTCTTTGATTGGTGTTCCGATTGCTTCTAAACTTTTTAAATACAATTCCTGAATGTCACTCGGAGATGGTTTAATCAATACTTGAAACTGATAGTAGTGCTGCAATCTGTTAGGATTCTCTCCATAGCGTCCATCTTTAGGCCGTCTGGATGGTTGGACATAAGCCACCTTTATTGGATGATCTGACAAAGAACCAAAAAATGTTGCAGGATGAAATGTTCCAGCACCCATTTCAACATCATAGGGTTGACGAATAATATACCCATTTTCAGCCCAAAATTTTTGTAAACTGAATATGATTTGTTGGAATGATAATTTATTTTGCATTATAAAATAACCTGTTGCTAATGTGTTGGCAAAGAATTAACCACCTGTCTTTGCCAAGGCTATGCCAGGCAGGCAGAGAATACCGAGAACAACCAAAAATATAAATATGTCAGGATTTTAAAATCACGGAACTATTAATGAGTCTGTTGATTAACTCAATTTTTTCAAGAAATTTACTGAATTTCGGAAGTCTTTTATGTATCCTCAAGTGGAGTTTGTGCTTGTATGGCGATTTATGGACTTCAAAAATAAATCACCAAATCTCCAAATCATTAAATCAACAAATTCATTAATCTTCCCAAAATGTATCAATCTTGGTTTCTTCAATAAGAAGTTCAACGGTTGCTAATTTTTCCTTCAATCTCTCTTTCATAAAATAATTTGTAGATAATGTGTTGGCTTTGACATAATAATTCTTTGCTGAAACAAAGAATGCTTGTGACTGTTTTTGATGAAAGCTTCTTAATCTATTATTTTCAGCATATTCAGAGCTCAAATCGGGATCTTTAGCTTTCTCGTCATACTCAATGAATTTTTGATAATGACTATAACCTCTTTCATTATCTATTTCAGCAAGGAGCATATAAGGTTCTGGTTTATCAGGAGCAATCTCAGCAGATTTTTGGGCATTTGCAATTGCTTTATCGTAATCCTTTATTTGCCTATAAATGTCTGATATTCTATTATATCCTACGGGAGAATCTGGTTCTAAACCAATATATTTCTTTAATGATTCCAGAGCATCATCAAATCTTTGTTGAGTAACATAAGCTGCTGCTAAATTTAGATATGGTGCAGTACGAGTAGAATCCTTTTTTAATATTTCTAAGTTTTGCTCTATACTCTCTTTTATCCGCCCTGTTTTTTGATAGGCAATAGCTAATTTTTTCGCAATTTCCCCTTCCTCTACATCTGCATCTAATACTCTCTTCAAATAAGTAATTGCCTTATCGTAAAAATTATTATCAAAATATAAAATTCCTAGGGCTTGACATGCCTTAATACAAGTAGAATCTCTTTCAATCACAAATTTGAAGGCTTCAACTGCTCCCTCAAAATCATCTAATGATTGACAAATTTCACCAGCATAAAACATATAATTAATATTTCCAGTATCAATTTCAGCCAATCTTTTATATGTTTCTAAAGCCATTTCACAATCACCATTAGTTTTATAAGTCCATGCTAATCCCTCAAGGGCTTCAATAAATTCCGGGTCAATATCTAATGCTTGTTTGTAGTAGGAAATTGCTGAGTCATAATCCTCATCAATCGCTGATATACGTGCAAGATAGGCATATGCAGTCTTTTCATTGGGATTAAGATTAAGCACATCTAAAAATACTTTTTGGGCATCCTCATACTGTTCAGAATTATAGAAATTGAGTGCAATATCCATTGCTTTAGTTTCTGCCAACCTTTTTAGTTCAATAGCCTTTTCCAAAATCAGATTAACTGATACAAGCCTTTTTTCCTTCTTCTTTTCAACCTGCAATCTTTCAAATTTGATATCTTCAGTTTGAGTATCTACAATAAAGAAACTAACATTAAACAATGTTGACCCAATCTGTGATACTTGCCCCCAAATATTAATATCTGTCTCGATTTCTTTTGCTAAATCTATAACAATTTCCTTATCCAATTCTTCTACTTTGATTTTACCAAGTGCTTTATTTGCATCCTTTGAGCCTATTACAACAACATTAGGAATTTTATCTGCCACTTCAGGAAAATCCTTTACAAGATATTTGCACATAGACTTACTTTCTCTATCCAGGTGATGAAATCCCCATACAGCGATTTTTATGTTTGATTCATCAACTTCACCCTTTTTGGCTATGGCATTTTGCGAGCAAGATAAAATTAGGGCAACAATTGTTATAAAAATTACATTGCTCAGTTTTGACATTTTCATGACTCCTTCTTTATCTGCCTTTGGGCAGATTAAGCACAAGACCACACGAAAAAGCTTTCTTCATAATAGAAAGAAATCTCAACTCTTTTTGTGCATTTCTATGGCTCATTTTTATTATTTTATTTTTTGTTAACAATTTAAGATGTGGAAAATTTTAATCAAGAAATTTATAAAAATTATGAAAATTAAGTAATCGTTTATAAGGTTTTAATTAGATTTATATTAAAAATAAGATGGCGACCCCAAGGGGAATTGAACCCCTGTTGCAGGAATGAAAATCCTGAGTCCTAACCCCTAGACGATGGGGTCGCAAAAGATATAGCCCTCGAAACACACGAAAAATATATGTCAACTTTATTAAATCTAAATAAAAGATTTTCGAATGTTTCGCGGGTTATTATATGGTGAGCCAGGAAGGATTCGAACCTTCGACTCTCGCCTTAAAAGGGCGATACTCTACCACTGAGTTACTGGCCCGTTAAGGATAAACACTATTTAGTAAGCATGTAGTGTCAAGGTAACACCACTTAACAAAGTTAGCCAAAACAGGATAACTTCTTTTATCGTTTTTTTTCTTGTCAAACTTTTTACAATTCACTTTTTATTTTTTATCAAACCAAAATTTTTCTTGACAAAAATTAAAAATTTAAGAATAAATAAATTTATATGAAAAAAGTTTATATATATATAATTACTTTGTCCGTATTTCTATTAAGTGCATGTGGATGGGATGATGGTAATCATGCAGAACCTCCCACCACTGTCTATCCGCAGATCGATGATTGTCCCTGCTTCTCACCCGATGGAAATAGTATTGCTTACCACCATTACCATATGAAATATATTCTTTCGAGTGGTTCATATAATTATGATAGGGACTCTACCGGAATTTGGTTCGTTGATGCAGATGGTTCAAATCCTCGTATGTTTCTTAAAGGAGGAGATCTTCCAGACTGGTCTCCAGATGGAGAGTGGATCGCTTTTGTGGGTCCTGCAAAAAATATATGGAAGATCAAGTCAAATGGTGATAGCTTAACTCAACTTACATCTGGACGAAGAACCTTTTTTCCAGATTGGTCACCTGACGGCGCTAAGATTGCCTATGACCAGAGTATTGCCACAGCAGGACATCCTTCTGGAATCTGGATTATGAATGCGGATGGAAGTAATGACCACTGGGTCTTACGTGGTAACTTCCCAGAATGGTCAACTGATGGGACAAAGATTGTTTACATTGTTTACAATGGAATTTATGTAGCTGACAGCAGTGGTGCTAATCAAAATCTTTTGTTATCAAATGATAGAGATAATAGATATCCTATCTGGTCAACAGATGGTTTAAAGATTGCTTTTTCTTCCCAGGCAATGGGAAAAGCTCCTCAGATATGGGTAATGGATGCTGATGGAAGTAATCCTCAGCAGTTAACAACAAAAGGTGGTATTACACCAGCCTGGTCCCCTTGTGAAGAAAAAATTGTCTACTCTCAGTATGATTGGAGAGTTTATAATCCACGCGAGAATGGAACTCTCTGGATTATGAACGCTGATGGCACAAGTAAGTGTCAATTAACACTTGGCCCAAATGGGCAATAATTAATGGAGAATTATACTCTCCAGGGAGGTAAAAAATGACAACAACATTCAGAAACTCGGTTATCATAATCATTATCTGTTGCTTATTTCCAGCTCTGTTATCCTTTGCTCTCACGCCCGAGGAGATTTATCGTGAGGTTATTATTGAAGTTAAACCTGGAACATTTATATTTCCAGAAGGTGAAAATATTTCTACTTTAGCTGAAATACAGACTTCATCACCAATGCATTCAGTTCTTGAGAGTCATGATACTGAGTTAATTATCAAGGCTTTTCCGGAGTTTCAATTAGCAGATACTCTGGGAATTGTTGAGGAGACAGGTGATACTGTCAAACTGGCAAATATGTCTGAGGTTTATAAAATTCGGCTTACTTCTGCTGAAAAAGTCCAACCGGCTATCATTGAGCTGGATACTCTCTCTGAAGTAATATATGCAGAACCTAATTGTATGCCAGAACCATTAGCAGTTTATCCCAATGACCCTCATTTTCAAAATGGAGATCAATGGGGATTATGGAAATTATGGCCAGAGTGGTGGCACAGATGATGCAGACATTGATGCTCCTGAAGCATGGGGTATCTTCAAAGGCAGTTCAAATATAAAAATTGGCATCATTGATGGTGGTGTGGAAAACTGGCACGAAGATTTAAGTGGAAAAGTCTCTGGTGATACAGGTTGGGGCTGGAATGGTCATGGCTTCCATGTTGCAGGTATTGCTGCCGCAAATACTGATAATAGTGTTGGAATTGCTGGTGTTGACTGGGAATGCTATGATAAACTCTCAAAGGATTGATGGAGGCGATATACCCGATGCTTATGATGCGATTATGGATGCAGTTAATGCTGGTTGCCATATTCTTAATAACAGTTGGAGGTTGGTAGATGGAAGTGGTAATCCTATGTATTCTACAACTATTAGACGGGCTTTTGCTAATGCCTACAAACTTAATAGAGTTGCAGTAGTTGCAATGGGTAATGAAGGTGATGATGTAACACAATATCCTGCTGGATTTGGACAGGGAATCATAGCAGTTGGTGCAACAGATAAATGGGATGTGAAAGCAACCTTTTTTAGCACTGGAAATCATATAGATGTAGTTGCACCTGGTGTATGGATCTGGAGTTGTATACCTTACGGCACTTATTATGATGATTGGTCTGGCACATCAATGGCAACTCCATTTGTTTCAGGTTTAGCTGGACTTCTAAAAGGATTTAGAAGTAACCTATACAACGACGATATAGAACAGATTATCAATCTTTCGTCAAATAAGATCCGTACAGATTTATATGATTACGATGAAAATGGATGGAATGTTGAGGTTGGTTATGGTCGTATCAATGCTCATAAAGCACTTAAACTGATTCATTCTTCCATTGTTCCTGTTTATTCTCTTCACCACTGGGAAGCTAATGGCGGTACTGTAGTAAGTCAAGGTTCTGGTTACCAGACTAGGACATTCTTTGGTGTTTCTGGTCTTGCTGATGGTACATATCTCGCAAAGTGGTATAAGGTTCAAAAGGATGTAACTTTTTCTGAAACATGTTCTTATGTCCCACCATATGCATGGGGTAGAGGAGTGGCTACAAACGGATTCTCCTTTGCCAATCCTAACTATGGTATGGGATGGTGCAGAATAGTTCCAGAATCTTTAACATCTACATCTGCCACTCTTGAAACTTATGTGTATAAGGTTTATAATATCTGGGGACAATACATTGGTTGGTTCCCTACAACTGCTAGTAATGTGACTTATGCTTACTCCGTTTTAGGAACTGAGGTAGTAAGTGATACAATTGGAACAGAAATACCTCAAACAAGGTCTATGGAAGAACAAGATGAACTTACCTATGAACTTATGGAATGCTTTCCTAATCCATTTAACAACTATACTACTATTAAGTATCAACTTCCCGAAGATAGTTCAGAATTACTGAAAATTAAAATCTATAATACCAAAGGTCAGCTAGTAAAGAAGTATGAAGTGTCAAGCCAAGATGGAACAAATGAAGTTATCTGGGATGGAAAAAATAGCAGAGGTAGAGATGCTCCTAATGGTATTTATTTGTATAGGCTTGAAACAGATAATTATAAATCTAAGGTCAAACGAATGCTAATCTTGAGATAGCGAATATAAAAACCTTGGTAGAGAGTAGACAATACAAGCCTGAAGAGATGATTCTTCAGGCTTTTTATTTGCACTAAAATACAAATATTTTATGTACATCGCAATAATTACCAATTTAATCTATCTCATAAAATTCCATTTTTCTTGACATCAAAAACGCTAAATTAGTTCTTCTTTATAAAGAAAGGACATTATTGCATATGTTATCAAGTAATGAAATTAGGAAACAGTTTATCAAATTTTTTGCAGATAAAGGACACGAAGTAGTTCCATCAGCACCATTAGTTCCTATTAATGACCCTACTTTACTCTTTACTAATGCTGGTATGAATCAGTTCAAGGATGTGTTTCTGGGTAAAGGGAAAAGAGATTATGTCCGCGTAGTGAATAGTCAAAAATGTCTGCGTGCTGGAGGAAAGCATAATGACCTTGAAGAGGTAGGAAAAGACGATTACCATCATACCTTTTTTGAAATGCTTGGTAATTGGTCGTTTGGTGATTATTATAAAAAAGAAGCAATCAAATGGGCATGGGAACTTCTAACAGAGGTCTGGCGAATTCCCAAAGATAAACTTTATGCCACGGTGCATAACAATGATGATGAATCATTCCACATCTGGCAAGAAGTTACAGATATTGATAAGGAAAGAATCCTGAAGTTCGGCGATAAATACAACTTCTGGGAAATGGCGGAAATTGGACCTTGCGGTCCCTGCTCAGAAATTCACTACGACCGTGGAGTACAACATTGCCAAAAAAATGAAGATGAAAACCATAAATGTGAGATAAATGGTGGATGTGGAAGATTTGTAGAAATCTGGAATCTCGTTTTTATCCAATATAACCGTTTTGAAAATGGCAAATTAGTAGAGCTTCCCAAAAAGCATGTGGATACTGGCGCAGGATTTGAGAGACTGGTTGCCATTCTTCAAAACAAATCTTCAAATTATGAGACTGATCTCTTTATGCCAATTATAAGGAAACTTGAAAAAATTTCTGAAACTAAATTTGAAGAAAACAAACCAGCTTTCCGTGTGATTTCAGACCATATCAGAGCACTCACTTTTGCAATTGCTGATGGAGTTATTCCGTCTAATGAAGGAAGAGGTTATGTTATTCGCCGTATTTTACGGAGAGCAGCAAGATTTGGCAGATTCTTAAATCTGCATAAACCATTCCTTTTTCAACTTGTTGATGATATTATTGAAACTATGGTAGGACATTATCCAGAACTGATTGAAAAAAGAGAGCACATAATATTAGCAATCAAATCTGAAGAGGAGCGTTTCAATCTGACATTAGACAATGGAATTGTAAAATTTCATGAAATCACAGAAAGGCTAAAATCTAAGGAGGTAATCTCTGGCAAAGATGTTTTCAAATTGTATGATACCTATGGTTTCCCGATGGATTTAACAAGAATTATGGCTGAAGAAAAAGGTCTTTCTATAAATGAAAAAGGGTTTGAAATAGAGATGGAAAAGCAGAGGTCAAGAGCAAAAGAATCTTCCAAGTTTGAGTTTAAAGATGACAAAATAAATAAAATTAAAATTAAGCAATCAACAAAAACACAGTTTGTTGGATATGATCAAAATTTTTCTTCCAGTAAGATTGAACATTTTTATATTGATGAAGAGAATAATGTAGTAATCGTTTTGGATAAGACACCTTTTTATGCGGAGTCAGGTGGACAAGTTGCTGATACAGGTCGAATTTATAATAATGTTTGTGAAATTAAAGTAGAAGATGTGCAATCCGAGGAATCTTCTTCTGGTGCAACAGGAAACGATGTTTACTTTCATTTCGGGAAATTAGTTTCTGGAAAAATCTCTGAAGGAAATGAGGTTATTGCAGAAGTAGATGTGAAAAGAAGAAAGGATATTGTGAGGAATCATACAGCTACTCATCTTTTGCATGCTGCTTTACGAAAGGTTTTGGGGAAGCATCTTCATCAAAAGGGTTCGTTGGTAGTCCCGGACAGATTGCGTTTTGATTTCACTCATTTTAAAGCACTGAGCAAAGAAGAGCTTTATAAGGTTGAAAAAATAGTTAATGAAAAAATCCGAGAAAATCTAACTGTAAATGTTTATTATGATGATTTGGGAAACGCCAGAAAAAAAGGTGCAATGGCACTCTTCGGTGAAAAATACGAAAAAAAAGTAAGAGTGGTTGAAATTGATAATTACTCCTTAGAATTATGTGGTGGAATTCATTGCAAAAATACTGGAGAAATTGGGTTATTCAGGATTTTATCTGAAAGTTCCATCTCTGCCGGTATACGCCGAATAGAAGCTCTAACAGGGGAATACGCATACAATTATTCTAAAAAAGAAGAAACAATACTGAATGAAATTCAATCACAATTTAATTGTTCAATAAATGATATTATAAAAAAAACCAAAAAAATGGTCTCGGAAAATAAAGAGTTGAAAAAGCAACTTGAGAAATTAGAAATGGACCACATAAAAAAAACAGTGGACAAACTTATTAAAAATGCGAAATTAATTGATAAAATAAAAATTGTAGCTGGAGAAGTAAAAGTTAAAGACAATCAGCAGTTGCGTCAATCAGCAGATTATTTAAAGAATAAAATTAACCAAGGAATTGGCATTTTGGGTGCAAACATTGACGATAAAGCATCCCTTATTTGCATAGTAACTCCAAACTTACAAAAGCAATTTCATGCAGGAAAAATTGTGAATAAGGTGGCAGAACTGATTGGCGGTAAAGGTGGTGGCAGACCAGATATGGCAATGGCTGGTGGAAAAGATGTAGGCAAGATTAAAGATGCGATTGCAAAAGTGCCTGAGATTGTGAAAAATATTTGAAATTACATAAAAAGAGAAAAAAATAGAATAAAATTTATGGTTAAAGTCAAAATAATTTATAAAGTGTAGATTATGGAAGCACAAAATTCTATTATCCCAATTGAAATAATAGAGAAGAAAATATTCTTTTTACAAGGCAAGAAGGTAATGCTGGATAGCGACCTTGCTGAGTTATATGGAGTAGAAACCAAACAACTGAAAAGAGCTGTTCGCAGAAATATAGAGCGATTCCCAAAAGATTTTATGTTTGTATTAACTAAAAAAGAATTTAATAACTTGAGGTGTCATTTTGGCACTTCAAGTTGGGGCGGAACTCGCTATCTTCCTATGGCTTTCACAGAACAGGGTGTTGCAATGCTTTCCAGCATTTTGAAAAGTAAGCGTGCTATTGAAGTTAATATCCAGATAATGCGAACTTTCTTGAAGCTACGCGAATTGATTTCTTCACACAAGGATATTTTGTCTAAAATTGAAGAGATGGAGAAAAAATATGATTACCAGTTCCAGATTGTGTTTGAAGCAATAAGGCAGATGATGATACCTCAGAAAAAAGTCAAACGGGAGATTGGATTCAAAGTAGGTAAATAAGTTATTCAAAAGTTTGATGGAATAAGATTTTAAGGGCAAATATTGATGGAAAGGAATCTTTAACTTGCACTGTCTTCACTGATTTGCAATGAACTTTCACGCCGACAAAATTGTAAACCAAGTTGCACAAATTGTTGGCGGCAAAGGTGGAGGCAGACGAGATATGGCAATGGCTGGTGGAAAATAGATTGAAAATTTGAAAAAGATATTTTCCCCAGAAAATCTGAAGAAAATAATTGATAATAACTAAAGTGGCGACCAAGGAGGTAGTTATGAAAAAAGTTGAGTGTATAATACAAACCAAAAAGGTTGCACCCCTTTATGAAGCATTACTTGATTTTGATGTGTGGGGAGTAACGGAGACCTCTGTAAGAGGGTGTGGCAAACAAAAAGGCTATTACGAAGAGCACGAATGGGTGGATAAGGCAAGAAAAATAAGACTCTTACCTTTTACAAAAGTGGAATTTATAGTTAAAGATGAGATAGTAAAGCCACTAATAGACCTAATTCTAAAGACTGTAGGCACTCATTCTATGGGGGATGGTAAAATATTTGTATATCCTTGCGAAGATGCCGTTAGAATCAGAAATGGTGAAAGAGGAAAAAAGGCTATATCAAAGTAAAATGACGAAGTCCGAATGACAAGAAAAAAGAAGTAAGGCTAATCATTGGATATTAAATGAGTGAAGATATTAGACCAAGAGAAAAGCTATTAGAAAGTGATAATCATAAAATGGGTGGAACAAAGAGGAAATGAGTAATTATAAAATTCTGCAAGGCGATTGCATAGAAAAACTTAATGAATATTCTGCTAAGAATATTCATCTTACCTTTCTTGACCCACCCTTTAATCAAGGGAAAGAATACAAATATTTTAATGACAGCCAACCTGAAGAAAAATACTGGAACTGGTTAAAAAAAGTTCTATCAAAAATTTATGATGTCTCAGTGGATGGTGGTACTATTTACTTTATGCAGAGAGAAAAAAATGCAGAGCAGGTAATAAGAATACTTAGAGAGACTGGCTGGACATTCCAGAATTTAATCATCTGGAAAAAAAAGACATCAGCAGTTCCGAACGGATTTAGATTTTCCAAACAGCATCAGATTATTGTTTTCTCTACAAAAGGGAAAAAGCCAAAAGTATTTAACAAACTCCGCATAGATTTACCAGTTCCTTCGGAGTATAAACATAAAAGGGTTAACGGGGTCTATCTTACTGATGTATGGGATGATATTAGAGAATTAACCTCCGGATATTTTGCCGGGGATGAACCAATAAGAGATAAAAATGGAAATAGAATTCATAAGCAACAATCTCCTGTTGCCTTACTATTAAGAATTATCCTTTCTTCCACTTTACCTGGTGATACTATATTAGATCCATTTGCGGGGACTGGAACAACATTAGTGGTTGCGAATCAACTGGAGCGAAATTCAATTGGTATTGAAATAGACCCTGACTATGTTAAAATCATTGAAAATCGCTTGAAATATCCAAGACACTCTGATAATATCTTTCAATATTATAATTATTA
>CAYNOU010000075.1:0-11165 GCA_964398885.1 uncultured Candidatus Cloacimonadota bacterium
TTGTAAAAGTTGGACGGGAAATTCCCATTTGATTCGCAGCTGCTTCATGTTCCAAATCATTATAATCTGCCAATCTTAACGCTTCAAATTCATCTAAAGTTAACGGAATCTGCTCTAATAATCTTGCAGGGATTCCAACGGGCTTAAACCGTTGGAATCTCGGCGGTTCTTTTACTCTTCGCTCTATCCTTGGTCTTGGCATGATTTTTCTTTATGAACTTATGTTCATAATATATGTTTATAATTCTTAATGTCAAATTTTTTAAATAATTTCCATAAGTAATCACAAAGGTATAAAATATCTTTAAATTTAGATGAATTTGAAGCTAAAAAAGGGTCAGATTTTCTATAATCAAAAATGGTAATAGGTATGTTATCTTCCTGAAATTTTTCTACAATTGATTTAAAAAGTCCTACCATTACAATATTTTTGAATTCTTGGGAATTAACTACATCATACAGGTCTCCTGTTTTATTTAATTTATTAGGGTAATTTAGTAATGCATTAAAATAGGCATTTAAGACAATACGATGAGCAAAATCTTGTAGATTGAGGTTTGAATAATTGTTGATTTCTGTATTTATTTTATACCCTAACTTTGCACAAACTCCGATATTTCCGTTTCTTAAGAGAATCGCTGGATATTTGAGACCTGTTGTTGATTTTTCTATTTTTCTCAAATTAAAATCATACTTTTGCAATAATAATTCTGACTGTTAGAAATTATTATAATTCTTCATCTATTTCATCATTTGACAGCATATTATCAGGATGATAAATGCCATTTTCCTCTTTTAAAAAAATTTTCCATCCTATCGAATGCTTTATTTATCTCTTCTTCAGATACACAGAAAGAGAGTCTGAGATGACTCTCTCCAGTTGGGCCAAAAGCGATACCGGATGTTGTAGATACTCTGGCTTCTTTTAGAAGTTTTTTGCAAAAAGAAATGGAATCCTTTCCTTCCTTCAAGAGTATTTTGGGAAACATAAGATAAGAACCCACTGGCTTTTGATATTCAAACACCGAATTGAGTTTATCAAGTCGTTCACACATTAGATTTCGCATATTAAGATAGTGATTTCCAAATTCTTTTACACAATTCTGAGAACCCTTTAAAGCAGCAAGAGCAGCATATTGCGAAACAACCGGAGCACAAATCGCAAATGGAATATGTGCTTTTTTGATTTGTGTAACTACTTCTTCATCAGCATGAAGATAACCAATCCTCCAGCCGGTCATTGCGTAAGTTTTGGTGAATGTGAAGCAGCTGATAACATTTTTCTTCATCTCAGGAATAGATGCTATACTGAAATGTTTCTTATCATCATAGACAAAATATTCATAAGCTTCATCAGTAATTACCATTAGGTTATTTTCCAGAGCTATTTCCTCTATTTGACGAAGTTTTTCTTCTGGGAAAACAGTTCCAGTGGGATTATTGGGGCTGCAATACATTATAGCTTTGGTTCTTGGAGTTATTGCTTCTTTAATAGATTGAATATCCAATGCAAAATTCTTCTCTTCTATAAGTGGAACTAACACAGGCTTTCCTGAAGCTATCTGAACTTGACGAATATGAGTAGAATAGGTGGGAGTTGGTAAAATTACTTCATCTCCAGGATCAATTGTTGTCATAACTGCCGCTGCTAATCCTTCAATTGCGCCAACAGTTACAATTATCTGGGAAATATTTGCTTCAATATTATTATCTCTTTTGAGTTTTTTGGCGATTTCGTTTCTTAATTCAGGTAAACCTTCATTTTGAGAATATCCACCTGTTAGTCCTTTATTAATTGCAGAAACAGCAGCGTTTCTAATATGTTGTGGTGTTTCAGAAGTAGGTTTTGCCCAGGACAGAAACGCAACATCATCATATTGTTTGGATAATCTTGTCATTTCATGAATAGCAGATTTTTTGATTTGTTTTACTCGGTTAGAAATATTCATAATTAAACCCTCCGTATTAACATTATTTTATTTAAAAAATCTATGTGTTCACTCTAAAAACCCCTGCCCGTTCTCTGTCCCGAAATGTCGGGACGCCGAAGGATGAAAAGGTGTTAATTGTTCCATTTTATTTCCCCTTCAAAAATCCAAGTAATTCTCCCATTATTTCCGTTGCTTTTCCTTTTAGAAAAACATCTGTTATACTTTTTGTATAATTGGAGGGTTTTGTATTTACTTCAATAATTTTGGCATTATTATTTTTTGCTTCGTAAGGAATCATAGAAGCTGGCATAATTTCCCCGGTTGTGCCGATTAGAATAAAAACATCCGCTTTTTCTGTTTCTGCAAAGGAACGTGTTCTCGCTGGTTCTGGTATTGGTTCTCCAAAGAAAACGAAATCAGGCTTCAAGACTCCTCCACACTTTTTACATTTTGGTGGTAATTTATTCAGACCAATTTTAGATACAGAAAATTTTGACCTACACTTAGTGCAAACCAGATTCCTGGAATTTCCATGAAATTCATATACTTTTTTGCTTCCGGCCTTTTGATGAAGATTGTCAATATTTTGAGTAATTGTAGCATGCAATAATCCCATTTGTTCTATTTCAGCAAGAGCAAAATGAGCTGCATTTGGTTCTGCTTTTCCAAAGAAATCATAGAAAATCTCTTTTATCAATTCCCACGATTTTAGAGGATTATGATGAAAATAATTAATGTCCAAAAAAACAGGGTCAAACTTACTCCACAAACCATTTTCACCGCGAAAGGGTGGAATTCCACTTTCTACAGAGATTCCTGCGCCTGTAAAAGCAGTCACATGATTCGCGTTTTTTATAAGTTCAGCAGCCTTTTCAATCATTTAGAATTCCTTAAAAATTCTCGCTAATGATTTTCCGGGTGCTTTTAAATCCAAATCCAAAAAATATCCAAATGGAGTTTGAGAAGTTTCATAACCTGATTTTTCTAATCTCTTTTCTACACGATTTAACAGTTCTTTAGTAATTCCCTCATCCGCTTTGCTCAAAGAGAGATGAGCAAAAGAATGCAGAACAATTCTGTTTGTATTATTCTTCCTGGCTGACCATTTCAGATTTTTTATCATTTTAGTTTCTACTTTTGAAATAGCATCCTCATCTTGTTGCTCAACTTGAATGAATCCGACCAAGGCATTTTCTATCTGCGTGTTCTCGGCAAGTTTCTCCACAGATTCTAAATTTTTGATACTTGTTTTATATGCAAATCTATCTGCATATATCATTAATAATTTCATTTTAACACCTTTACGTTTTTTAGATTATAATTTTATACCTATTTCAAATCCTTCTCTAATAGCATCTTGTGCATTTCCAACTTCTTTGGCATCACCTATTACATAAACAGGCAATTTACCTTTTAACTTTTCTTCAAGAGGGTTATAGCTTCTCATTCCAGTAGAAACTACTATTATATCTATATCTTCAAATTGAATAGATTCTCCATTCCTTTCAGCATAAACAGTTCTTCCATCCACTTTTTTAATATGAGTATGGTCCCTAAAAACAGTGCCACTTTTTTCCATCATATTGAGAGAAAGTTTTTTTGCTATCATTTCCATATCTTCACCGAAATCGGTTGTTCGTTTTACAATAGTTATTTTATTACCTTTTGGTATTAAAGCAGTTGCAATATCAACGCCAATTAGTCCTCCACCAATAATGAGAATATTCTAATTTTCAGGCAAATTTTCTTCTAACAGGATATCAGCCCAATAGAATTTATTTAATCCTTCAATCGGGGGAACTGCTGGTTTAGAGCCTGTTGCCAAAATCACTCCATCATATTTATCAACATCTTCAAGGGTAGTAATTTCTTTGAACATCGTATTTACACCCTGAGATTTTAACTCCTTTTTGAAATACGGAACTAATCTTCCCATTGATTTTTTATAGGGAGTCAATGGTGCAAAATTGAACTGCCCTCCCAATTTGTCTTTTTCATAAAGGTCAACTTTGTGTTCTCGTTTTTTAAGAATAATTGCTGCCTCCATACCGGCAAGACCGCCGCCGATAACAGCAAATTTTTTAGGCTGTTCAGTTTTTTTGATAGATTCTCTCTCCTTTCCAACTTCAGGATTCATCAGGCATTGCAGACCTTGACCTGATTTCACGCCTCCCAGACAGCCCTCTGCACAGGCTAAACAGGGAACGATATTACCTTTTACTTCTCCCAGATACTTTCCCACAAAATCAGGGTCAGCAACTAATGGCCTTCCGAATGCTATTAAATCAGCCATTTTATTACTTTTAATTTTTTCAATATCTCTTATTTCATTGATTTGACCAACAGCAATTATCGGAATATTGACATTTTCTTTGATTTTTTTTGCCATATCCCATGTTTTCCCTTTAGGCACAAACATATGTTGAAAATACCAGGGTGGTGTAGAACATACTGTTCCGGCTGAGACATACACAGCATCAATCCCATTCCGTTCTAATATCTTGGAAAATTCAATCATCTCATGAAGTTTTATTCCATTTGGAGTCATCTCATCACCACTTATGCGAGCAATGACAGGAATATCTACAGCATTTTTTACTGCTTTTAATACTTCCAGAGGAAATTTTATTCTGTTCTCAAAATTCCCACCATATTCATCTGTTCTGTCATTAACAGCAGGAGATATAAATTATGCTAACAAGTATCCATGTCCAAATTGTAATTCTATAATATCAAAATTTGATTTTTTTGCTCTAATTGCCGAGTAAACGAACAATTTTGAGATTTCTTTCATTTCTTCTTTTTCTAATTTTTGAGGAGTAGCACCACCACTTTCACAGGGTTTATCAGTAGAAGAAACAAAGTAATTTCCCTGAATTTTTGGATTTGCCATTCTGCCGGGATGATTTAGATGAGCAATTTCTTTTGCACCGAATTCGTGTATTGCATCAGTTAACTTTTGCAAACCTTCAATTTTATCATCACTATCAATACCCAGTTGAGTGGGAATTTCTCGTAATCCTTTATCCATATAAAAAGGTTCTGGAGTAACTGCTCCTAAATATTTGCTTCTTTCTTTGTAAAATGCAAGATGACGGTCATTGATTTTTCCGTTTTCGCTATATCCAAGCTTTATAGGTGCAAAGATAAATTCATTTTTTAATCCTAACATTTTTTTCCTCCAATTAATCTTTATTAATTTAAGTTACTTTAATCTCATTCTCATATTCTGGAAAATAATTATTTATAATTCTCAAATTAAATTTAGATAAAATGGATTCTTTGGGCTCTTTTTTAAGTAAAACCTCAAAAGACCTTTTAATGAGAACAGCTTTTGAGATTTTTCCATCAGTAAGTTCTCTATAATATTCTTCGTCCAAAGTAACTAAATGTTCGGAACTACTATTTTCTTCCTTTATAGTTACCACATATTCCTGCTCATTGATTTTTTTTACTTCAATCATTTTGACTTCTTTTAATAAATTAACTTACATTTTGTAATGGAAACATTCATGCTATTATTTTCGCCACAAAGACACCATGACACAAAGATATTTATTTTATTGCTTTAAATAATCTTTATTACTTCCTTTGTGTCTTTGAGCCTTGGTGGCAGAAAGTATTACAGTGATTTTAGCCATTACAAATTAACTTACATTTTCCAAAAATTTTCTGTTACGATTAAATTTCTTAATTCATCCTTTATTTTTCCATTTCTGAAAAAAAGTTTCAAACCTCTTTCTTTTAATCTTTTTATTCCTTTTTTACCAATCCTGCTAGAAATAATAATATCACAATCACTAATCAATTCATATACATCTAAGGTTTTTAAATGTTGCAATGTACTTTCGTAAGGATTATTTCTTTTTTCAATAAATCTAAATTTTTTCTCATTAATTTCATAAATATGAAACTCCTTTGCCCTGCCTAACATTTTTTGGAAAATATTTTCTCCATCATTTGTAGGAATAGCAATTTTCATTTGTCTTTTATTTTTCAAATTCACTTTATTCCTTTTTTGATTTAAGGAGTCTAATATATTTCTGGGAAAAATAGATTTCATCAAACCCATTAAATCCATAGGTGTGCAATATATTTTTCCAATCTTTTTCCACAAAATCAAATGCATATTTACATTCTATTGTCTTAAATAGAATACGAAAATAGAAAGGAGTATTCTTTAAAATAAATTCATTGAAATCAAGAATGATAAATTGCCCGCCCTCTTTCAGAGCGTTAAATGCATTACGGATTATTTGTCCTCTAACTTCTTGCGGAAAACCGTGAAGAACAAACGAGATGAACACTTTATCAAATTTGTTCTCAAAAGATAATGGCTCGTCTATGCTCATTTTTGCTATTTTCAAATTTGGAATATCTTTAGTATTTTCTTCAAATTGAGAAATCATTTTCTCGGAAATTTCCAGACCGAGAATTTCACCTCTGTTAGAAAGATATCTGTTCATCAAAAGTGCGTTCCTACCGGTTCCAGCACCAAAATCAAGAATTTTATCATCAGGAGATATATCCATAGATTTAATTGCCTTATGGATAAATCTTGCATACAGTCCGAAGGAGCTAATATTCATAACCTTATCATAATTTTTTGCAATCTTTGGAGTTAATTCTACTTTTGAATCCGGATATTTTTTCTTCATACTCAAAGCTTTCATTTTTGGCAATTCAATTTATAAATGAAATAAAAAGATATTGAAACGATAAAAATAATGTTCAAGAAAAAAGGAGTAAATCCAAATTGTTTAACAATCCATCCTCCAAGCAGAGGTAAAATTGCAGGTAAAATATTTCCCGCTCCTGATAAACCAGTATATAAAACCCTGTTTTTATTTGTAGTTATTTCCAGAAGAACTCCTCCTATAGCAATTCTATAAAACGCATAGACAAGACCTCCAAATAGAAAAATGTAAGGGAATAGAATATCTCCCGGAAAAATTAAAATGGAAATAGCAATCAATATGGAAAGAAGGGATGTTATGTATAATAAATAATGGTATCTTACTTTACGAGCATAATAAAACATAATACTGCCTGCTATTACACCACCTATTACCTTTAAAAGTAAATAATTTCCAATATTCTTACCTCCTGCGCCAAAAATTTCTTTGGTGTAAAGAATTAAAAACGGCAATAAAACAAGAGTTACTCCTTGAGTGTTGGTCAAAAGCAAATAATTTGCAAATTTTTTATTTGTTTTTAATTCTTTTTTTATTGTCTGTAAAAAATCTTTTAGATGTCTGATTTTCAGATTCTCTGCTGCGACTTCTTTAATTTTCCAGAATCCCAGAGATGCAACACCAAGCAGAAATGCTGCTATAAAAAATAATATCATATAATTTTTTGGGTAATCATAGATTCTAAGCAAATGTCTGGTAAGATATGCAGAAATTAAGACTCCAAGACTGGCAACAACTTGTTTAATGGAAAAGAAATGCTTCCGTCTTTCCTGCAATACGGATTTACCAAGTATATCAGTATAAGCAATGTTGGCAAAACCACCACTAATATAAAATGTAAAAATCAAAATGAAGATTAACCAGATGATTAAATTGTTGCTTAACATATTAGAGGAAATAAAAAGCAGTGTCATTCCAATAAGTGTAATAATACGAGCATTTATACCACTTAATAAAAATTTTCTTTTGTAAGGCTTGTTGCTTAAAAATGGGGCAAAAATCAATTGAGATAATCTGCCACTTCCTATCATTATTGCTGTAAGTATTCCAATATGTAATGGTGTGCCTCCAGCATCAATCATCACAGCAGGGATTATAGTGTCTGTATCCATAAAATTCTGGGCAAGAGCAAGAAATATTGCGTGCCATAAAAAGGAGTAATAGTTATTCTTTGATATTCTTTTGGTTAACTCCATCTATTCTTTTTTATATTTTATATTAATGAGCTCGCTCTAAAAACAACTGAAGTGGTTAGAATTAGGTTCTTTTTACATTTTACCCACAGTTAAAACTGTGGACTAATTTTATGAGAGAAAGTGAGTTAGCCCACAACTTCAGTTGTGGGTAATAGAACTCAATAAGCCCATTTTAACCATTTTAATGGTTTTTATAGTGGACTCATATATATATATATATTTTGTAAGATATATTAGTGTCCCAGTGGATAGTTTTTCTCTCCGGCTCTTATCTCCACATCAAGCCAATTTGCAGATGGCACGAAAGGACAGGCATAATTTTCGCTATAAGCACACCAGGGATTTGTAGCTTTATTGAAATCTAATATCCATTTACCATCTTTAGTTTGGTCTTCTCCATAAATCAGATCCAGATATTTCCCTGCTCCATAAGTTTCTTTTCCATTGGTTTTATCTTTGAATGGAACAAATAATCTTTCTTCACCTTCTACGCTTTTATAAGCCTGAAGAGAGCATTCTGTATTCCCGATTTTAAAATGGAATTCTCCCCAAACCAGCATATCTTTCACATTTCCACCGGTATCATTAACTTTTATAGGTTCTTTTTCTTCCAATTCCTTTAATTCCAATATAAATCTATAGTTCATATCGGGTTCGTAATAATCCAAACCTTCAAACTGATTTTTATCTTTTATTGGTATTGGAGATTGTGGATGGTTTTTAAAAAATTTATCTTTGTTTTTCCTATTAAATAAAGTTCTGTTAGTATATTCCGTTTTGTTCATTGCTATTCCCTTTTCCTTAAATTTATTATACACCCTTCTTCAAGATGTTCATCATGACTTAAAACCGAACATATTTTTATAATAAACTCAAATCCATTATTTTCAATTTCATTTATGAGTTCTCTTAAAGAAATATCAGCGAATTCCATCAGCGGCATATTTCCGATTATGTGTTTCGGATAAACCGAAAGAATTGAATTGGGTTTGAGAACTCTGTAAATTTCTTTATACAAAGTTTTTCTGTTTTCCAATTTAAGATAATGAAGAATATCATATAATAACACAAAATTGACATAATTACTTTTTATATTAATATTCAAATTGCCCTTATTATTTACTGTTTTGATATTTTTGTATGAAAGCAATTTTGCTTTTTCTTTTAAAATTTCTAACGCATAACTGTTTTTATCAATAGCATAGACACGACCATTTTCTCCGACAATTTTAGAAGCTGGGATTGAGTAATTCCCATTATTACAGCCGAAATCAAGAACTTTATAGTCTTTTTTTATACCTGCTTTCTTCAGAAAGTTAATTCCTTTATTATTTTCCCAATCCGATAATTGTTTCATTTGTTTACAAACGAAAGGTGCTTCCTTGTTTCTCCCTTTTCCCATTCATTCATAACAAGCCTGATGTTTTTACAAATACGGTTCATACTATCTTCAATAGATTCATCATTCATAATGATGCAGACAAATTTTTTCTTAATTCGTTTTATGTTTGGTCCGAATGCTTTTGATACTACCACTGAAACGTTTTCATCAAGAAGCAAATTGCTGATTCCTTTAGCCTTTTTTGGATCTGCATGCACCTCTTTTTCTTCATCGACTGTATTATCAATTCTTTTGATAAAGTTAGCTTCATTTTCACCAATTTCATAAATATCATAGAAATTCGCATCTCCAAAATGTCTATCTATAAAATTCTTTCCATTGTCCGTTGCGAATGCTACTAATATTTTCTTCATAAGTTCCTCCAGAATTTAACTCCGAAGTCTAAAAACTTCGTAAACTCTCAAGTTTACATTTCATTCAATTCACCCTTTTTATATGCGTCATGAGCTCCTTTTACTGTCATATTTCCGGCATCAGATAAGTCTGTATATGACGCTCTGTTATTATTAATTGTAATCTCTAGCAGAATGCAGCCGATAGAAATACGGTACAATTTGTAAGTTTTTAGAAGATAACAAAATGATATCAATGCGGAAAATGACGGTGACCGTGTGTGCCATCTCCATAACCTTCGCCATGCTCACAGCTGCTTTCCCCGACTTCCAGGGTGTCATTTAAATCATCTTGAATTACCTGATCAATATCACCCTGAACTCCAATAATATAATCCATTCCAAATTGCTGGAAAAATTGCTGTGCTCTTCGCCCCATTCCTCCGGTAATTATCATATCACATCCCAGTCCATCTAAAAATTTCGGAATAGTACCTGGTTCGTGTCCGGGATTTTTTATAATGCTTTTTTCTTTTATTTTAGAATTCTCGATTTCAAAAATAGTGTAGTAAGAACATCTTCCGAAATGTGCTGCCACATTTCCATTTTCAGTTGAAATTGCTATTTTCATTTATTATACTCCTTTACAGTTTTTTTTCTTAATTTTTTTATAGTATTAACGGGTTCACTATAAAAACCCCTGCCCGTTCTTCGTAGTTTCTACTACAAAGGATGAAAAGGGGTTAAATTTAGGTTCTTTTTACATTCTACCCACAGTTGAAACTGTGGGCTAACCTTATGAATAATAGTAAGTTAGCCCACAACTTTAGTTGTGGGAAACATTATTTTTTCGCATTTAAGAGCTCTTCACGAACCATAGTATGACCACAATTTGGGCATTTGATTGTTGTACATTTTGTTCCTTGTTGATGCGAAACCTTTGTTTTGCATTTTGCACAAATACAGTAACCACCTGGCCCGTAAGCACCACCTTTGTTGCGGCCTAGTCTACCCGTGTTGCTTAATCCTCTTCCGATTCCTTGTCCTCTACCAGTTCCTGGTCCTCTTCCTTGAGGACCGGTTCCATCTCCTCGTGGCATCTTTGCCTCCTTCCTTTTTAATTTATGATTTCCTTCCTTGGTTGTCACGGTCCATACCGTGACAAAAACTAGTTTGTCATGGAAGGTCCATGATAGCCATCTAAAAAGATTTCAAAATTTACTCTCGTGCTTCTCTTGTGAAATTCCCGTGGTAATATTCTTTTTTATTTCTCGGTTTTGAGTTCCTCAAGTCGTTTTTCAATTGCTTTCATTTCATCCTTCATCATCTTGAGTTCATTTTCAAGAACCTGCTTTTCATTATCAGAGGTATATGGTGTAGGATTTGGATATGGGTAATAAGGCACATTACCTATATAAGGATTCGGATAGTAGCCTCTACCAAATCCTCTTCCCCGGCCGCGACCTAATCCTAAGCCGCGTCCATAGAATCCTCTTCCACCAACTGGATTCATATATCCTGGGGCATTATAGCCAGCGCAGTATCCTGCTGCGCGACCTGTCATTGGTCCCATTCCGTCAGGACCGGTTCTATCTCCTCTTGGCATCTTA
>CAYNOU010000076.1:0-10933 GCA_964398885.1 uncultured Candidatus Cloacimonadota bacterium
ACAATTGTTTATACTTTTCATATATATTATTCATTTTTTCTTTTTACATATAACATATATTAGACTGAAACAATCAGTATATCCAAAGGATCCTTCGGATAACTACCCTATTTTTGAAGTTAACACACTATAAAACAAATTCCTATCGGTCTTAACGCCCAAACTATGACATTAACTTTCCCAAATGCTTCATAATTTAGTTAAAAAAATAGAAGTTTAAAAAAACATTGTCAAACAATATTTCTAAAAAACTTGCAAAAATTATCCTAATTTTACAAATTTGTTTATCATTGCCGTATAAGAGAGTTAAAAAATAAATATGTTTAGAGTAAAAAGACCAAGAGGGAAACCCTTAGAAAATTAAGAATTGGAAAGGTTAACGGAAAAGTTCACCCTGTTAGATAGTCCGCCAAACCCGATAAATCAGGGATGCCAAATTCTCGGCACTCGGGAATCTAACAGGGTGAAACGATTGTTAGAATGCTCTTAATACTTTTAAAACAAAAAACTCTACAAGTTAGCACAAATCATTCTATCCTCTAGCAATAATTGCTTCATTGACTGCGTCTACAACTCGTAAGATAAAGCCTTTATTTTTGCTGGTTAGGGCTTCGCCTTCGCCAGAAGCACTACTTAACATAACTGAGTATTTAGGCTTTTTCAGCACCCACCAAGCTATACCTATTACTAAAACCGTTTTCGTGGTTGCCGAAGTCGCAGAAGGCGATTTGTACGAAGCACAGCGAAGTCGGCAACCCCGTGTTATGTGAAGTAGCCGCCATTTTCGTTATTTTGACTCTTGAACAGCAGCAATCTGTTCTTGAGCTCGCTTCCGAAGTTCCAACGGTGCGGATATTTTGTGGAAAGGCGTCTTTGTCCCTCCTGATCCAGTTACCACTATGGTTCCATAACCAAATATCCTTCCCAGAATTCCCTGGTTAAGAGCGATTCCCTCCGCTTTCGTTAAAAGTATTTCGAGGGAATGTCTACGAATAAACCCTTCCTTTGCAAGGATCCTCTTATTCGTCACTCCAAATTCCGAAGTAGAGTACGTTATAAATGAAGAGAGTCCCTTTAAGGCGGCAAGCACGATGAAAAGCCATCCAATCGGTGCTGAATCACTCGCAAATCCGATAATGGCTATGATCAGAAAAATCACTGCCCAGAGGAAGACGAACCAATGCTTCTTGGATCGATACACTATCTTCTCTCCAGCCATAAGGTTTTGTTCAATGTAACTCATGTTTTATCTCCTTTCAGTAAGTTGACGTTTGGGTGGCTATTTCGCCTAACATACATTAGACTGAAACAATCAGTATATCCAAAGGCTCCTTCGGATAACTACCCTATTTTTGAAGTTAGCACACTATAAAACAAATTCCTATCGGTCTTAACGCCCAAACTATGACATTAACTTTTCCAAATGCTTCATAATTAAGTAACAAAACTAAAGTTTCAAAAAAATACTTGTCAAATTTTTTCTAAAAAACTTGCAAAAATTTTCGTAATTAAAAAAGTCTGTTTATCATTATAGTATAAGAAAGTTTATAGATAAAAATGTTTAGAATAAAAAGACCAACAGGACAGCCCTCAAGAAAATTAAGAATTCCAAGACCAATATGGATTTTGCTTATTCTGGCTTCAATCCTTGGAATATTAGTCACAAGATATTGTCACACACAATTAAATAAATACTTAGAAGTTAAAAATATTGAAATTGAAAGTTTATCTCCAGCTTTAGCACAAGTATATTTTGAGATTGAGAATAAAGCAGATTTTTTCATTAAAAGAAAAGTTATCGTTAGGCTTTATTCTGGAAGCCTTGAACTCGGTTCAAAAATGATAACTGCAAAGTTAAATAGAAATCACACAACCGGATTTGTCGTTACGATAAATTTCGTTAAGTTATTAAAAGAAGATGAAACTATAGATGAGATTTCTGTAAGATTTTATGATTAGAGTATAATTAATGGCAAATTTCTAAATCAAAATTTAGGGGGTGGAATAGAACAAGTTTTATAAATAGATCTTTTGTCTTATCTTTACTATTTAAATTACATAAATTATTTGTCTATATATTAATTTATTCCACCCCCTTAATTCTTTTCCACACTATTTCTAAACTGCATCTCATACAATTTTTTATAAAGTCCATCCTTAGCCAAAAGTTCCTCATGAGTTCCTTGCTCAATTATTTCACCCTTATCTATAACCATAATCCGCTTACAATTTCTTATTGTTGAAAGACGATGAGCAATAATAAAGGTAGTTCTATCCTTCATCAATCTATTAATAGCTTCCTGAACCAGGAATTCTGACTCGCTATCTAAAGAAGAAGTGGCTTCATCAAAAATTAGTATTTGTGGGTTTTTCAGAATTGCTCTTGCTATTGCCAATCTTTGCCTCTGTCCGCCAGATAGTTTAACTCCTCTTTCGCCAATTACTGTATCAAATCCGTTTTCCATTTTTATAATAAAATCATAAGCATTAGCAGCTTTAGAAGCCTTGATAATGTCTTTCATTGATGCATCAATTCTTCCATAGGCAATATTATTTGCAACAGTATCATCAAAAAGCACCACTTCTTGAGTAACAACGCCCATAAGATTACGCAAATCATCTATTTTATAATCACGGATATTCTTTCCATCAATAGTTATATTCCCATCTGTTGGGTCGTAAAAACGAATTAGTAAATCCATAAGAGTGGATTTGCCACCACCACTTGGTCCCACAAATGCAATCGCTTCCCCTTTATTTACTACAAAATTAACATCATTTATTACAACATCTGAAGTAGCGTATTTGAATGATATATGATTAAATTCTATTGCATCTTTGAATTCACTTATTTCTATTGCATCTTTTTTATCCGCTGGCTGCTGAACTGGTTCATCAATGACAGCAAAGACTCTTTCTGCAGCTGCAAGACTTTTATTGATTTGAGAATAAACCTCTGAAAGCTCCTTTAATGGATGCAGAATAGAAAGTAATGCAGCTAAAAATAGAAAAAATTTCCCTGCCGTCATTGTACTATACGGATTCAATACTAAAATTCCTCCATATCCAATAAGCACAAAAGTTATGGCTACCCCAATAAATTCTGTGAAAGGTGGTGCAAGAGCCCCTGTTGTTACCATCTTAACCGATTTCCTGTAAAGGCTCTTATTCTCTTTATAAAATTTTACCTTTTCATACTTCCTCATAGCAAATGCTAACACTATCCGAATACTTAAAATTGTTTCCTGCAATATTGAGGTAATATTAGCAAATCTTTGCTGAACCCTACGACTATACCTCTTTAATTTTCTTGCTATAATACTCACAACTAAAGATATTGGAACAACCACGATTAATGTAATCAAAGAAAAATGTAAGCTAATACTTATCATAATGATTAAATAGGCAATAATTAAAAGAAAATTCCGCAAGAAAGTAGTTGCTGAAGTAAGAGCCATCACTCTCACTAACTTAACATCATTAGTTGCCCGTGAAATCAACTCCCCGACCTTATGACTATGAAAAAATTCCAGCGGCTTTTGTAATACTGAATGATAAAAATCATTACGAATCCACATTATCATCTTCTCTTCTAATTGTCTGAAAATTATCTTTTGCAAATATCCAGATACTACTTTTATAAAAAAGAGAATAATTCCTATTGTTAGAAGAATTTTTAAAACCTCTCTTTTGGAATTCCTATTAAGAAAATTCTGGAAAAGTAGTCCAATATCTGTTTCTATTAATTTTAATCTGTCCTCCTTCGTCTTTAATTGTACACTCTCCTCTTTAGTTATTAACTTTACATTACTTCCCTTAGTTAATACTCTTATGCTATCCTCATTCATCGCTATTTTTACACTACTCTCTTTAGTTATTAATTTTACACTATTCCCTTTGGTAATTAATTTCACGCTATCTACTCTGGTTATTACTTTTATACTATCCCCTTTAGTAATTACTTTTATGCTAACTTCTTTATGCCAATTATCCTTAATAGATTTAATGCAATTTGCCAACAAATCTTTTGTTTCAACAAACATGTTTCTTTGTTTAATCTCAGAAATCTTCTGTTTGGCTGTTTCCCATTCTTCTACTGATTGTTTTACAAATATTTTATCAACAATTGGATAAATAAGCCCAAGAGAAACTCCACTAAATGTAGCGTAGATTATCATAATAACTATACCTAAAACCACATTAGGCCAAACTTTTCTTAAATATCCAAGTATACGGAAAAATAATTTCATAGAATCCTTTTAATCAACCACGAAGACACTAAGGCACTAAAGAGTTTCGTTCCCAAACTGAGTTTGGGAACGAAACTGTCTGCTAAAATAATTCTGGCAGTTCATCTATCTTGAGTATAATCTCATCGTTTAAATCTCTATTATTTGCAGAACTATATTTCCAATCCTCAGGTGATGTCACAAAACCCCTTTTAACAGGATTAAAATGAACATATTCAATCTTTTGGTCTAACATTTCTAAAGATGAAATCAGCTGAGGGTGAAAACCTTCTTGCCATATTTGATATGTGCTATACTTTTTATATTTCTTTTTATAATATTTGAGTTGATTTAATAACCATAATTTTTTGTCGCTTTGTAATTGCTCAATTATCTTTTTCGCTGTATGTTTTTTTAAAGACGAGATAATATCAGATAGTTTTTCGCCGAAGACTATTAGATGAAAATGATTATCCATAATAACATATGCAAATACCTTTAACCCTTTGTTTATCTGACAAAATCGAATAGATTCAATTATTATTTTAAAGTATGGTTCACTTGTAAATACTGGTATCCATTCAACAATTGTTGAAGTTACAAAATAAATACATTTTTCTTCAATAATTTTATATCTGCTTCTCATTTTATGCCATCATTACAAAACGCAGTTTTGTAATCAATTGTGTTCCAAAACTTAGTTTTGGAACAAGTAGTAGATTGATAATGAATGGAGGCATCAGCATATTATCTAAATCCATATCCAATTAAAAAAACTAAGGAATTCTGTCTAAAATCGCTTTTGTATAAAACAGGATTAACATATTCGGGCAAATTTAAATTTTCCTCATTTACATTACAGTCAAGAAATTCATAGCCTAATTCGCAAAATAAGTTATTCATAATTTGATATTCTAAAGAGATACCAAAAGTATTCTTTGTATACTGATGTCCATATAAAAATTTTTCAGAGGGAAGAGTATCAGGACGAGTATGATATTGATAATAAATGCTATCTTGAGCACCTTTGCGATAATGAGAAAAATCTGCAGATAACCGCAGTTTATCATTAAACTGATAATTAACCCCAAGATAAAGATTATCCGCATTCTGACCTGTCCAATATCCCATTACATATCCACAATTTTTCCCGTTCAATATATATCCATCTGATGTAGCTTCATTGATTGGAAATTTGTGTGTATATGTCCAGGGATTGAGACGAGTATATTCAATCCTGAAATCTAAGCCCGGTAGAAATGGCTCAACAAAATAACTGCCAACCTGATATCCTAGCTGGTTTCTGGACTTTTTTTCGTCAAACATTTTGCTTAGACTTATCTCATCAATCATAATTGAGCCATAAAGCTTACAGAAATAAGTTGGAATCCACTCAAAATCGATTCCAATCTGTTCATTATCCTGGTCATTCGTATAATGCTGTGCGGACCAGAAAAGCATAATTGGAATAAAATAAACCAGTTCTGGGTCCCTCTCTCCATAATAGAGCATTTCGCTAAATCCAAATTTGAGATTTTTCAATGGGCTGATTTCCAACCGATGCGCAGCAACATATTTTTTCTTAAAAAATTTTCTTTGCAAAGTATCACCTTCTGTCCAGACAATTCCATAAGAAAGGTCATCGTCTTTAATATTACTTTCAAGCCAACCATGAAAATAAATAAATTTTAACCAATCACTAAAACCAGCCCTAATCATTATCTGCGGATATGATGGAGGTTTATTACTGATAGTTAAACTGCCAGTTTTACCAATTCCCCAATAATTAGAGAATCTTCCAATGACTAAATCCGCATACTTTGTTGAAAATGTAACATAGGCATCTACTTCATCGTAGGTTTTGCAGTCTTCCATACTTCCTAACACCCCAATTCCTTGCTCCTGCCTATCCAACTTCTTTATATCATACGAATTGCCCCATTCTGCATTGTTAACACCACGAAAATAGAATCCGATATTATCGCCCAAATAACCATAAATTTCTCCGCCTCCTGTTAATCTTCGGCTGTTTTCAGCAAAAAAACTATTATCGCTTTGATTGTTTTTATATTTGAATCTAAATATAGGATTAAACACTAATTCGCCAGCTGGCAGATGATAGAATTTGTAAGGAAAATGCAAAAGGTGCCATTTTTCTACTTTCTCTTTTTCATACTGGACTGATACTTTTTCTCCTCCAAGATACTCAATTCCCTTTTTAATTGCTCGTAATAGTTTATTTGCATCTCTGTCTAAAAATCTTTTCTCATAAGAATATTCTTCTAAAAAATTCTCTAATTGTTCCTTTTCGGAAGAGGAAAGATTCTTGTATTTCTCGCTTTCCTTAATGCTTAACAAATACAGTAATATTTCTGTTCTTGGAATGGGTTTAACTGAATTAAAACATCTGCCAGTCAAATCCTTTATCTCCATCCTCTCTAAAAACTGATAAACATTGTCTCCCAGAGGTGCAAATACCGTCTGTGCATCTGTAGAATGCCAGATAAAAATACACAGACCAATCATTAAAACGCAAAATTTTTTCATATAAAACAACCTCTTAAAAATTTCTGTCTGAATTCAAAAAAAGCCTGTTTTTATTGTCAACTAAATTAAAATATTGACAACATCATACCCCCAAAAATCTTTAAAACAGAAGATCCTAACACTCCGATTCACCCCTCGTCCCGATTGAATCGGGACTACGGAGAACGGGTATATCGGGATAATGGTGTTTAAAACCTTTTTATAATAATGAAAGAAATGATAGAAAAACGGGATTACAAATCTCATTAGGATCGATTGCATACTTTTCACTTGTCATTCCCACCCCGTGTGTCATTCCCAACTTGATTGGGAATCCATTTACGTTATCATTTATGGATTCCCGCTTTCGCGGGAATGACAATTGGCAAGGAAGGAATGACATAAGGGGTGGTGAAATGGAAAGAGATAGAATGTAACATTACTCACGGCAAGCAATACAATTTTTCCCTTGAAAATCCTTTCTAACCACAAAGCACTGAAACGATCCTAACACCATTTGTAATGGTGTTTTAATAAACAGGATTACAAATCCTGCCCGTCTTGGCTCGGCACCAAGCCGAGACAGGTTAGGAACAATTGGAATCTGTGCATTCCGTCCCTCAATTTTCATTCTCCTTTGCGTTTCCCGTCCCCGATACATCGGGGATTCATCAGGCCTGACGGATACATAAATTATACCTGAAATTTTAAGGGTATCATTAAATTAAAAATTGACAACTTTTATTAATGATTCTTTCAGAAACCCGGAGGTGTAAAAAAATGAAGATTAGAAAGCTATTAAAAAAGGACATTGAGCGATATGCCCAGATGTGCTGCTATTGTTTTCATATGAAGCTGATGATGCCAGAAGGTATATTGAAACTGGCGTAGAATTTGGCAGAGGACTTATAGTTGAAGAAAATCAGCAAATTATGTCTGCAATGTTTTATTATCCATTTGTTCAGAATATCCGTAAGAAATTCCAAAATGCTTCGCTGTAGATTTGGACATTTGTGATTTTGGATACATCAATTATTCAGGAGTTGAAGGAATCTTTGCATTTGCGAAAAGACATAGAGACAATGCAAAGAATCTTATAATATCTCTGCCAGAGAATTTTGATATTTACCATTTTGTGCCCACTCATTTTAAAGATATAAAATTGATAAGTGAAATGATGTTTAAAGTAATAAAGGTAGGAAAAGCTCTCACTCAACTAAAAGTAAGACCTGATTGGAAATTTGATTTTATGCTGGAAATTGATGACCCAATCTCTGAAGAAAATAGTGGAAAGTTTGCTTTCAAGGTTGCGGATGGAAAAGTGGAAAGAATTCATGATTCAAAAAATATCATCAAAACAGATATTAGCACTTTTTCTCGTTTTTTTATTGGCAGAAATTCAGTAAAAGAAATTCTTGATTATAGAGAGGCTAAAATCTCTGAAAATATTGTAGGGCAAATAGATCTAATATTTCCGAAAGAGAATGTGTATATAAAAGATTGGTTTGAGGAAAGAATTTTGCCACAAAAGCACACAAAATAACACGAAAAAGTATTTAACCTATTGTAGTGAAAAGTTAGTGATAGTTCGTGGTGAAAAAACTATAGAATATAGGTCTTATGAAGAAACTTAACCACTAACATACACCAACTGACACGAACAAATTTAAATGTAATAAAAAAGTTTGTGATAGTTCGTGTAAGTTCGTGGCTAATCCGCCAGCTGGCGGACATTGGAGGAATATGAAAAGCAAAGTATATTTCATTGATTTCAAAACAAGTTTTCAAAGAAACATTTTTGATAAGTTATCAGATGTTGCAACGAAATCTAACTTTTATAATTTTTTTGAGCAATACGATAAGCTCGCAATAAAACTTCATTTTGGTGAGTATGGAAATTTTGGTGCTGTTAATCCGAGATTTATCTGCTTTTTTGTAGATAAAATTAAAGAACAGGGTGGGATGCCTTTTATAACTGATACCAATACATTATATGCAGGACATCGTTGCAATAGTATAGACCATTTGAATCTGGCAATTCGGCATGGGTTCACTCCTGGGGTTATAAATGCTCCACTTATTATCGCTGATGGTTTATTAGGACAAAACGAGGTGCCGGTGGAAATAAATCAGGAACTTACTAAAACAGCTTATATTGCCAGTGATATCTACAATAGTGAGGCGATTCTGGCAATTTCTCATTTTACAGGTCATATAGAAACTGGCTTTGGTGCTGCAATTAAAAACATCGGAATGGGATGTGCTTCTCGGAAAGGGAAAATGGAAATGCACAGTAACACAATCCCGAAAATCAGATTAGAAAGGTGTACAGGTTGTGGCAGATGCATCAAATGGTGCCAGGTTGAAGCAATAAGCATTGTAAACAAAAAAGCATACATTGATGTGAACAAATGCACTGGTTGTAGTCAATGTATATCTGTATGCCCATTTAAAGCAATTGGTATTAATTGGAATGCTGGTAGTGAAAATTTGTCTGAAAAAATAGTTAATTATGTTTATGCAGTAAGTTTGAATAAAAAAGGCAAAATGTTTTTTATCAATTTTCTGAATAACATCACTGCACTTTGTGACTGTACACCAATGCATGGAGAGAGGATTATCCCGGACATTGGAATACTTTTTTCTGATGATATTGTAGCAATTGACAGAGCATCTGTTGACCTTGTTAATGAAAAGGCTGGAAAAGACCTGTTTAAGAATCTATACCCAAAAACAGATTGGAGAAAACAGTTGCAATATGCTGAAAGTCTTGGATTGGGAAATCAAAAGTATGAATTGATAAAAATAAAATGATTCTGATATTTTTTAATAAAACAAAGAAAGATGAAAAGATTATTAAGGTTTAAAATCCTGTCCGTCTTTTGATGGATGTTAAACCACTACAAAAAAAGAAAAATGAAAGAAAAACTTGACAATTTATACTGATATTTCCCAAATGGAAATTAAATAAAAAACAAAGAGAAAATACTATGAAGAATTCAAAACAATTATATGTAATTTTTATTATTATACTTTTAAGCAGTTTTGTGATAACAAATATCTCATTTGCTCAAACTCATATCCCATATGGAGATGTAAGCGGTATCTGGACAATAGATGGTAGCCCCTATATTATTGAGGGATTTGTTACAGTCCCTATTGATAGCACACTGATAATTGAACCAAGTGTGTTTGTCATTTTTTCGACTAATAATGGATTACAAATAGAAGGAAGATTAATATCAGAGGGTACTGAGAACGATTCAATAATATTTACAGTTCAAGATACTTCTAATAATACGGGTTTAGCTTTTTATCATACAGATATTACTAATCAAGATAGTTCGAAAATAACATATTCTATATTTGAACATGTTTCTGTATGTTTTGATAAATCTTCAAACATATTATTTAGAAAAAGTAGTGTTAGTAAGTGTGTGGGTTGGAGTGGTATTTTTTTTGATGAAAATTCAAGCCCAACACTTATAGATATTACTATCAGTGACAACACCACAGAATATTACGGTGGAGGCATATATTGCACTGACTCCTCTAACCCGAGTTTGGTTAATGTTACTATTAGTGGAAATTCGGCTACCTGGGGAGGTGGTATTAGTTGTATATATAATTCCAATCCAACTCTGGAAAATGTGAATATTATAAATAATAGCGGCATAAATGCCGGGGGAGGAATCTATTGCGAAGAATCTAGTCCGATACTCAATAATGTTATTATCCTTGAAAATGAAGGTAGTGGTATTTGTTGTACCGATGAATCGAGTCCTACTCTAAACAATGTAACAATTAGTAATAACAATAATGGAATTGCTTGCTTTAATTCCAGTCCGATACTTACAGATGTGATTATTAGTGGAAATAGTGATTATGAAGGTGGAGGGATTTATTTTGAAGGAACAGGGACCTTTCTACTCCAAGATGTTATTATAACAGGAAACAGTGCTTTGGGCATGGGAGGCGGAGTGGCAGTAATAGGAGCAGATATGATTATGGTAAATGGTATAGTTGCAGATAATTATGCTGATGATGCTGGTGGAATTTACTGTCATGATGGTGTAAGTTTAATTTTAACAAATGTAACTGTTACTGGAAATAGTGTTGATGCTGGAGGAATTGTTGGTGGAATAGGTTGTGAATTTGATTGTATCCTGAACATAACA
>CAYNOU010000077.1:0-10925 GCA_964398885.1 uncultured Candidatus Cloacimonadota bacterium
TTAACCACGGATAGCACCGATAAGCACCGAGATATTATTATTTTAACCACGGATAAACACCGATAGACACCGAGATATTATTTATAACTACTTTTAACTCTATTATTCCGCAAAATATTATCTTTAATCGTAAAGTCCCATCAGTACTTTCCCGATTAGATGATTTCGTAAATAGCAGTCTGAATAGAAGTACTCGGTGGTTTATAATAAAAGAATTAGTAAATCATTCTTTTCCATTCCAAATTTAGGTTTCCCAAAGTTAATGAGATAACCAACTCTTAATCCTGTGGCTTTTAGATAGTTTAGTAACTGTGCATAATGAATATTTTCAAAATTTTTAACTGTTTTTATTTCAAGAATAATTTTATTTTCTATAACAAAATCAGCATAAAAAGCCTTGTCAATAATAGTGTCTTTATATTTTATGATTAGAAGTTTTTCTTTTTCATAGTGAAATTTATTTTTAGTAAATTCATAAGCGATAGCATGCTTATATACTGACTCCAAGAATCCAGGACCCAATTCTTTATGGATATCAATACAGATACCGATGATTTTATCACTTAAAGCTTTGTATAGAATAGCCATTTTGAATACACCTCTTTTTTTGAAATAAATTTATCAGTGCCTATCGGTGGTCATCGGTGGTTAAATTAAAAAATCTTA
Organism: uncultured Candidatus Cloacimonadota bacterium; assembly: GCA_964398885.1. Lineage (GTDB taxonomy): Bacteria > Cloacimonadota > Cloacimonadia > JGIOTU-2 > JGIOTU-2 > JAGMCF01. The sequence goes on from CAYNOU010000077.1 coordinate 667, forward strand.
AGCAATCTTCTCCAGCGGATACGATGATGCTCGTCCCATGACCAGTAGATTAAGATTGGAATACCTCTTATAAATTCTTTATCTAATAATCCCCAGTAACGCGAGTCGCTGCTGTTATCTCTATTATCTCCCATTACAAAATATTTTCCTTCGGGGATTACTAAAGGTCCAAAGTTATCCCTGCTTCCCATAAATTCAGAATTGATATAAAGGTGTCCTTTTTCTCTTGGTATTATACGATAATCTATATGTTGAGTGTAATCTTCCTTTATGTATTTTCCGTTTATGTAAATATTTTTGTCTATAATTTGTAATGTATCACCAGGCATTCCAATAATCCTTTTAATAAAATCCCGACGCTTGTAATACTTAAAAAAGAAATTTTTCTTATCCCAATATATAGGACGAATAATTTTAGCATATCTTTCTCTGGGCTGAGGATCATAACTATCCATAGGATATTTGAAGATAATCGGTTCAAATTGTTTGGGCTCACGGAAATGAAATACAAATTTATTAGCAACCAGGAAATCACCAATCAAAAACGAACTTTCCATTGAACCTGATGGTATTCTAAAGGTTTGGATAATAAAAGTTTTTATAATAATTGCTGCAATTCCAGCAAAGATTATTGCTTCAATCCATTCTCTTAATGCGGACTTCTTTTTTCTCGGTTTTTTTTCAAGTTTTTTTGGCATGAATCAAACCTCTTAGATAATTTTAATTGGATTTATCATTTTCTAATTTTCGGCATATTTTTTCTACTTCTCTGAAATTAACCTTTCCACTTCCCATCATCGGGATATCTTCAATCAGATGAAATTCTTTTGGGATTGCGATTGCTGGAAGCTCTTTTTTCATTTGCTTCTTAATATGTTTTTTGTTGATTTCTTTTGTAGTTACAGCTGCAACGATGTCAGAACCTTTTCTTGGATTAGGGACATCAACAACGCAACAGACAGCTCCTTCTGGCAGCAGTTTTTCTAAGACATTCTCTACACGAACAAGAGAGATCATCTCTCCACCAACCTTTACGAATCTTCTCAATCTACCTCTATGCCAGAGAAATCCATCTTCATCTAATACTCCCATATCTCCGGTGTCATACCAGCCATTACGAATACGAAGTGAAGTCTCTTCAAGGTCTCCTAAGTAGCCATTCATTACAAGGTCCCCTTTTACTAAAATCTTACCTTCCTTATTTGCAGGAAGTTCTTCATCTGTTTCTCTATCTACAATTTTAACCTGAACGCCAGGAAGTGGTTTGCCTATACTGCCAGGTCTATTGGCGCCAGGAACATTTACTGAAATCACAGGACTTGTTTCTGTTGTGCCATACCCTTCCATAAGTTCTAAATTATGTTTTTTCATATATCCTTCCCTAAGCTGGTCTGTAACTTTATCTGCACCTGCAATAGCATATCTAATAGAGTCAAAATCACCTGGCTCTGATTTCTGTAAATATCCATAGAAAAAAGATGGGGTTCCTACTACAAGAGTTATTTTATACTTTTTGAGTGAATTGCATATAGCTTTATAATCTAATGGATTCGCGTGAGCAACAATAGAAGAGCCCATCAAAATTGGTAACCAGAAATTAATTGTTAAACCAAAGACATGAAATAAAGGAAGAGTGCCTGCAAAGATATCATTTTCATTTATATCAATTACCTGTGGAATTGCATTAACATTATGAGAGATATTCTTGTGTGAGAGTTGAACTGCTTTAGGGTCTTTCTCGCTTCCACTTGTGAACAGAATAACACAATCTTCATCATCTGAACCTTTGTGAACCCGTGATTGCAAAATAGAGGTTGATAGTTTTGATTTAATTGCAGCCTTCAGTTTATCCAATGTTGTGAGTGAATCCATTATGTCTTCAAGAAAAACCATTCCTTCTACTGGTTCCACATTAATTTTTTCCAGCAGCTTCTTACTTGTGATAATAGTTTTAAAGCTGCATTTTTCCTGTGCGTAGATGCAATTTTCTCTTGCACCTGTAGCATAGTTTATCATCACAGGTATTTTACCGCACATCAGAGACCCAAGTATAGAGAGCATACAACCTGCCGATGTAGGAACCATTACGCCAATATAATTTCCACGATATTTAGAAAACTTTTTTGAAAGAATCAGGGATGCGATTAGCATTTTACTATAACTGATTTCTTTATCCGTTGCCTGGTCATAAATAGCTATTTTATTACCAAACTTTTTTGCTGTAGTAATAAATGACTGATGTAGTTGCATAATTTACATACTTCCTAACATAAAATTTTTTTAAAATCAAGAAATTAATTTAATAAATAAGATGTCAATTTATTTAGAAAGATGTAATATAATTCTTATTTCTTTAAAATTAAAATGAATGAAGAAAGAACAAAAAGATTGACACTTTTTTGATGTCAATACACATTAACTTAATATGAATCAAATAACCCAATTTGTCTTATTAATATTTCCAATACTTTACGCATTAACCGTGCATGAGTTTTCGCATGGTTATGTTGCATATCGTTTGGGTGATGACACTGCAAAGCGAGCAGGAAGACTGACTTTAAACCCTATTAAACATTTAGACCCAATTGGCACAATAATGCTTTTTATAGCTCATATTGGGTGGGCAAGACCTGTACCAATAAATCCATACAATTTTAAAAATATCAAAAAAGATACCGCTTATGTAGCTTTAGCTGGACCTGTTGCAAATTTTATTAGTGCTATCATTTTTAGTTTGATTTTTAATTTTTTTAACGCACATACATTAGCTTCGTCTCAAAATATTTTTATGGTTATTATTTTCTATACTATCTTTATTAACATTGCCCTGGGTCTATTTAATTTAATTCCATTTCCGCCTTTAGATGGTTCAAAAATTTTGGGAGCATTTCTTTCTGATGAAGCATATTTTAGATATCAACGATTTGAACGCAAAGGAGTCCTGATTTTAGTAATTATTATTATTGGTGGGAATCTACTTGGAATACATATAATCAGTGGAATAATTATGCCGCCTATTAAATTTTTTATGAGATTGCTTACAGGGGTAGTGATTCCTTAGAAATAAAATGACAAATTACAAATGAAACACAAATGAGAAATAAATAAGATTATTTGATATTTGGATTTTGTCACCTTAACCTACTATAATTGATAGAAAAATTACAAAATTAAATAAGTTCTGCAAAATTTAGAATTAGGAGCATTTATGGATATTAAAGAAATACTAGAACAAACAAAAAAGGATAGTGTAGAGTTTATCCTTCTACAATTTACTGATATTTTTGGAGTTATAAAGAGCTTAACAATTCCTGTTAAGCATTTAGCCGACTCACTGGAATATGGGACATGGTTTGATGGCTCTTCTATTGAAGGTTTTGCAAGAATACATGAAAGTGATATGATCTTAAAGCCCGATGTTACCACCTATGCAGTTGTGCCCTGGTTAAGTGCAGATAATGGGAGAACAGCAAGGTTTATCTGTGATATATACAAACCTGATGGAGAGCCTTTTGAGGGAGACCCAAGATTCATCTTGAAAAAAGTAATTAAAGAAACAAAAGAAATTGGCTTTGAATATAATGTCGGACCAGAAATGGAATTCTTCTTATTTAAAAAAGAAAATGAAGAACTTAGACCTTTACCTCATGATAGAGCGAGTTATTTTGACCTATCAACAGACCAAGCATATACAATAAGACGAGATATGATACTAACACTTGAGAGGTTTGGGATAGATGTTGAAGCCTCTCACCACGAAGTTGCCCTCGGACAGCATGAAATAGATTTCAAGTATGATAATGCTTTGAAAACAGCTGACAGTGCAACCACATTAAGATTCGTATTAAAAGCAATTGCACAAGAACATGATTTACATGCTACTTTTATGCCAAAACCAATAATGGGAATTAATGGCTCAGGAATGCATATTCATCAGAGTATATTTAATTTAGCAACAGGAAAGAATGCTTTTTATAATAAAGATGATAAATACAAATTATCAAAAATAGCTTATAATTTTATTGCAGGTCAGCTTCAACATATTAAAGCAATGTCAGCAGTTCTTTCCCCAACAGTGAATTCTTATAAGAGATTAATCCCTGGTTTTGAAGCACCTGTGTATATAAGTTGGGCAAGAATTAATAGGTCTGCTCTTATTAGAATACCTAAATATTCAACTGGAAAAGAACAATCTATCAGAGTGGAACTACGGTCTCCAGACCCAAGTTGTAATCTTTATCTTGCTTTTGCAGTGATGTTAAAAGCTGGATTGGACGGGATAAGGAGAAAGATAAAACCTCCAGAACCAGTTGAAGAAGATATTTATAATTTTGATGATGCAAAATTATGTAGTTTAAATATTGCAACTCTTCCTGGTTCCTTGAATGAAGCACTAAATGAATTAAAAAATGATGAATTAATTCAACAAGCATTGGGAGAGCATACTTATGAAAATTATATTAAAGCTAAAACAAAAGAGTGGAATGAGTATAATCTGCAAGTTACTCAATGGGAGTTGGATAAGTATCTGGAAAGATATTAAAAAAACAACAAATGACAAATGCCAAATTACGAATATCAAATAAAGTCCAATCCCCGATTTGCTCGGGGACCAATGACAAAAAATATAAAATAAAACTGCCGAATTTTGAAGGCCCTCTGGACTTGCTACTTTTTCTTATTCGTAAGCATAGAATAGATATTTATGACATACCTATTGCTTTTATGCTTTCTGAGTATTTAAAATATTTATCATTAATGGAAGAACTAAACATCTCTATTGAGGGAGAATTTATGGAGATGGCTGCAACTTTAATTCAAATAAAACTTCGCTCTCTCCTGCCACGACAGGTTTATGAGGAGGAAGAGGACCTTCAAGCTGAACTGGTAAGTAATTTAATTGCATATCAGGAAATTAAAGGATATGTGAAGTTTCTAAATAACCTTGCTGAGGAAAACAAATATTATTTTTATAGGAGTCTTGATAAGAATACCCGAAAAGATATTAAGGATTTTGCAATTTCATATAGTATTGAACAAAATAGTGTTAATCTATATGATTTAATCAAAGCTTTGCAAAAGTACATTCTTCAACCACCTCAAGAGGTACCACAGGATATTATTCTTGAAAAATTCAAAGTTGAAGATAAGATAAAAGAAATTCGTAAAATATTAAGAAAAAATAAAAAACTGCTATTCTCTGATATTATAAAAGACTATAGCAAATTAGAGTTGGTTACATTTTTTCTGGCAATACTTGAGCTGGCAAGAATGAAAAAGATCGCTATTTTCCAGAACAAACAATTTTCAGATATTCATATCAGTAAGAAGAAATAATATCAAACAAAGAAATTTGTAAAATGTAAAAAATGATAAAATGTTTAAATATGTTTAGTCCCGATGTATCGGGATTTTGGTAGTTGGAATTTATTTGTTATTTGTAATTTGGTATTTGAAATTTTGTAGTATGATTACCTGTCAATATTTTATTGAAACGCTATACTATTATAAAATTAAAGTTGTTACAAAAAAAGGCAGAATGTAATTATTCTGCCTTTAATAATTTCAGACTCTAATAGAATTATCGTTTTGGTGGTGGCTGATTCCACGGTTGATTGTGTATTGCTTTTATTCGTTCTTGCAACTGTTTTGTAAACTTACGATTAAAAACAAGAAATTTTGCAAATTGCTCTTCTGAAAGATGAGAGCGTAACTTATTATAGAGTTTAGCTCTTTTATTCTCAAAGTCTTTTGGTAAATTCATCAGTTTGTTATTCAGTTCTGCGATTTTAGCTTCATCTTCATTTTGTTTAATAGCAAATTCTATTTCATTAAGAAACTGTTGCTGTTGAAAGTAGAATGTTTCCCGATTTTTATCAATTTCTTTTAAAATGGGAAGCACAACTTCGCTCTCTTCTTCACTCAAATCCAGAATTTTTAATAATTCTAGTGTCCGATACTGTTTTACAACTTCTCTTTTCTTTCCCTGGATTGGAGCCTGAGGCTTAGCAAACGCTACCCCAGTGATTAAGAGTAGGATTATTGCTATTACTGTGATTCTTGAGACTTTCATTTTTTTACCTCCATTGTTTTTATGTTGTTTTTAGTTTATTTATTTCATTCTCAAAAAATTTAATATCTTCATCTGAGAGCAAATCAATAATATCATATAAATATTCCCAAGTTCCATACAATATCTTATTCCGCAATTCCTCATCTTGATAAATCTCTTTCAGCATTGATTGTTCAAATGCAATTATGTATTCATCATCAATTAAGTGCGCTTCTGTATATTTATATTCATTTTCAAATACCACATAATTAGGATTAACTGATATTTTTTCCTTAAGAGGTACAAATATTATTGCAAATAGAACGAGAACTGCCACAGCAGCGGTAACAATCGCAGGTTTCAACCAATACTTTAGCCAGGGAAAGCTGCTTTCCTCATATGTAAAAGGCTCAATTTGCGGTTCATTTATAATAGTATCAAATTGGGGAAGTTTGATATTCTTTTTATCAGTTTGTGTAAATTCCTTTGTAACATCTATAACCTTTTTCCATTCATTTAATCTTCTCTGGCATGTTTCACATTTATTTATATGGCGAGAGATTTTTTCTTTTTGTTTTGATTTAACCTCTCCATTTAGATAGTCTAATAGTTTTTTATCTGTAATGCATTTCATACTTAGCTTACCTCTTTTGTTTCTAATAATTGTTCTTTTTCCAGTTCCTTTTTTATCTTTTGCATTGCAAAAAAATAGTTACTTTTGATTGTGCCCAAGCTTTTCTTTAGAATTTTAGCTATCTCATTAAATTTTAGCCCATTGTAGTATCTTAAAAGGAATACCTCTTTTTGTTTTGGTGATAATTCTTCTATTATTTCGTTAAGTTTGTTATAAAGCTCTTTTTCATACAATACCTTTTCTGGAGTTTCATTTGTGAGAATATAAAAATCCTGATTCTTTTCGTTGAGATTTTTCACATTCTTTTTTTTATTGGAAAAATTATAAATATGGTTCAAGGCAATCCTGTATAGCCATGTGAATAATTTGGATTCCTGTCTGAATTTATCAATGTTTTGATATGCTTTCATAAAAATTTCCTGAGTTGCATCTTCAGCATCTTCGTAATTTTTCAACATTTTTACTGATAGAAGAAATATCTTTTTATAATTTTCTTGAAACAGCAGATTAATTTCACTTCTTTTCATATCCTGTGCTTTTTGTATTTTCCTAATTAGATTATCTTTGTTTAATAAGGTTTAAATAGTTAGAAATTTTTTTGAAGGTTAAATTTTTATTCAGTGTTCACCCCGTGTAATAACTGCTGGAGAGTAGTAGCCATAGTATTTTATATCGCATCTCCCAGGCTTTTTATATTGCCCTTTAAGAACCACTTTATATTACACGGGGTAAATTGGTGTTCTCGGCCTGCCTGGCATAGCCTTGGCGAAGATAGGTGGTTAAATTTAACTGAATAAATCATATATAACTTTTTATAATATCTCCTGCAATCCGAGTTATTTTATAAACTGTGCTGCATCTGTACCGAGAGTTTTTAGTGTTTTTCTTACTCCGTCATAATCAGAATCAGTTGAGCGCACATAATCATCTATTTCATAAAGGGTTTTCATTACTTCTCTGCCTTCCGGTATTTTTAAATAATCAATTAAAGCTTGAACTATTTTCTCTTTCATTTCTGATGGAAAATCTTTTCTAAATGTTACAGTATCGTTCATAATCCAATTTGTAAATCCGATTATTTTCGTTTTTTCATATATATTGGGATGGGTTTGCAAGAGTTCTTTTCTGCCATCTTGTGGTTCTCCTTTGGAGGTAGGAGACCAGTATGCACAACCCACATCAGCACGATTCTGATATACAGCTAAAATAGCTTGAGAATGACCTCCAGCAAAATAAACTTTTCCGGGTTTTATTCCCTTTTGAGCCAAAAGAGCAGAAGGATAAATATACCCAGAAGTAGATGCAGCATCAGTGTAAGCAATAGTTTTTCCTTCAATATCTGCAAGACTGTCAATATTACTATCTGACCTTGCCAGGAATTCTCCTTTATATTTTTTCATTCCTTTTCGGACAGGTGTCAAAGCAACTTGTGCACCAAATTTTTCATTAGCCAGAATATAAGCAAAAGGTGGAAGCCAGGCAATATCAACTTCCTCGGTTCCCATTCCTTCTATTACTGCTGCATAGTTTGTTGGAATGGTTACTCTGAAATGATAACCTGTTTTTTCAGTAAGATAATTGGTGAGTTTTTTGCTCCTTTCAATAATCTTTCCTGTTTCCATCCAGGGAACAAAGCACATCTCTACTGGATTCTGTTTTGAACCAAGATCGAACTTGTTTGAACAACTCAATACAACTAAAAATGAGATGATAGATATAAATTTTATAGATTTCATCTTTTACCTAAAAAAAATTAATGAAAGTAAAAAAAAGATCAGCAAAAATGCTGTCAAGGAACAAAATAATAATTTGTGTTGGCTATTAATATAATTATATCTAAAAACTTTTTTAAGATATTGAAGTTTCTTTTAGTTTTTAACTTTCCCATACCAGATTTAAGATATTTCTCGTGTGCCATAGCATCTTTTTCATTTAGGTATGCTTTACCCCGTTAGATACAGAAATTAAATCAATCTTTATTTCTTAATCATTTAAAATATCTAATTCACCCTTTGTCCCGATATTATCGGGACTACGCCCGTCCTCCGTAGTCCCGACTTTTTTCGGGACGGAGGATGGAGAGAACGGGCGGGGTGAATATAAGCCTCTTCTGTGCGGATACTGTAATGACGGATTCGTATTTGATTTCTAACCATATTTAATAACTTAGTTTTTGACACAATTCCTCCATTTTTTAATTTTTTCTTGACAACACTTTTTCATCTTTTAATAAAAGTGTAAATAATAAGCAATGTAACAAATCCTATTAGAAGTGGTACTCCTAACAGGACAAATAAATTAGTAATGGAAACTACAATTTGCATTGTAGTTAGATGTTAACTAATATGATAAGAAAGTTAGACTGCAAGGTGCAGTCTAATTATTAGTTAGACGATGTGAAAATTTATAATTTGTTACAAAAGGAGATTAGAATGAAGATCTATGTAGGAAATTTGTCGTACGAGGTCACCGAAGAGGACTTACGGCTGGCCTTAGAACAATTCGGGCAGGTCGAATCCGCCACCATTATAAAAGACAAGTATAGTGGTCAATCAAAAGGATTTGGATTCGTGGAGATGGCCTCTAAAGTTGAAGGGCAGGCTGCAATCGATGGACTAAATGGCAAAGAGCTAAAAGGAAGAGCGCTTAAAGTGAATGAGGCTCGCCCTCGCACCGAAAGTCGCGGTAGTAGAGGAGGATACGGTGGTGGCAGAGAAGGACAAGGTGGTGGCCGAGGAGGACGAGAGCGTGGCAGATGAGGACCAAAGGGTAGCTGTAGCTTCTAATCATCGACATTCAATATATATATAACTATGCTCATATAAAATTTCGCCTAACAAGCCGCTAAAGACCGACCTGAAAAAGCTCACCGCTTTTTCAGGCGGTTTAGCTTTCCTTTATGCTTTTAAGAAGATATTATGAAAAAATAAATTGTTAAAAACACAAGATGTATCGAATATAATTATTTTTGTGTAAGGAGAATTTGACATGGGCGACAAAGGAAAAAAAGATAAAAGCAAACGAGAAGATCAAAAAAAGGCCAAACTAACCCAAAAAGAAAAACGGAAACAGAAAAAAACAAATAAATTCAAATAAATAAAAAAGCATAACCATATAAGCAGTTCATATGTTGCTTAGCCAACATATCATTCCATCCCCGCGTTCGCGGGGACAGATCCTTCGGATAACTGTTTGCTTGCACAAGCCCAGTATTAATATAAAACGGGATAAATTATTTATCCCATTAGATACAGAAATTAAATCAATCTTTATTTCTTAATCATTTAAAATATCTAATGGGGCAGGTAAGCCTCTTCTGTGCAGATACTGTAATGACGGATCCGTATCTGATTTCTAACCATATCTAATAACTTAGTTTTTGACACAATTCCTCCTTTTTCTAATTTTTTCTTGACAACACTTATTTATCTTTTAATAAAAGTTTAAATAATAAGCAATGTAACAAATCCTGTCCCGATAAATCGGGACGGGATAAATAAATTAGTAATGGAAACTACAATGCAAGGTTTTTATGAAACAAATGCAGTATTTTATACATTTATATATTTTTAT